>DASYZY010000099.1:0-1752 GCA_035945735.1 Thermoplasmata archaeon | reverse complement strand
TCCGGGAGCCCCCGCGCGGGCTCGTGTCGTACACGCCGGCCGAGGGCACGAAGGAGCAGCCGCCTCAGGATTTCGAGCGGTTGCGCAACCGCATGGAGCTCGTCGGCCGGCTCATCGGCCTGGGCGGACTCACCGAGGCGGAGGTGACCCGGGCGCGCCGCGCGCTCGCGCAGGCGCAGACCGAGCTGGCGGCCGGAAAGTTCGACGAGGCCTCGGCCCAGGTGGACCGCGCCCACGCGCTCGTGGAGCCGTCGGCTAGCGTTATTCCCCCGACCTCCCGTACCGACGGCGCATGGGCTCCCCCCGGTTCGGAACCTTCTCGATCGTCGCGGCGGACCCGGAAACCGAAACCTGGGGCGTCGCCGTCCAGTCCAAGTTCATCTCCGTCGGAGCCGTCGTCCCCTGGGCCGAAGCCCCGGTCGGCGCCGTCGCGACGCAAGCGCGCGCCAACGTGAGCTACGGCCCGCGCGGGCTCGAGCTCCTGCGCAAGGGCCGCAGCGCCTCCGACGTGGTGAAGGCGCTCACCGACGCGGACGACCGGCGGGCCGACCGGCAGCTCGGCGTCGTCGACCGCCGCGGCGGGAGCGCGGCCTACACCGGCGCGAACTGCCCGGCGTGGGCCGGCCATGTCCTCGGGACGGGCTTCGCCTGCCAGGGCAACATCCTGTTCGCCCCCGAGGTCGTCGAGGCGATGGCCCGGAGCTTCGAGCGGACCCCGGGCGACCTGCCCGAGCGGCTCCTCGCCTCGCTCGCCGCCGGTCAGCGCGAAGGCGGCGACCGCCGCGGCATGCAGTCGGCCGCGTTGCTCGTGGTCCGCGCCAAGGGCGGCTACGACCAGGGCAGCGACCGGTGGATCGACCTCCGGATCGACGACCACGCGATGCCCATCGAAGAGCTCCAGCGGGTGTTCCGGCTGTACGATCTCACGCTGCTCGAGCGGGGCGACCCGGCCTCGCTCCTGCCGCTCGAAGGGGAGACCGCGCTCCGGGTGCAGCGCGCGCTGTCCGTCCTGGGCTTCTACACTGGCCCGATGGGCGGTGCCTGGGAGGGCAAGTCCCGCGCAGCGTATCTCAAGTTCATGGACGAGCACAACTTCGAGAACAAGGCGCGCGACGGCAAGGAGGTCTGGCCGAGCGTGCTCGCCTACCTCGAGGAGCGCGCCCAGGCCGAGCTCACCCGCCGGCTCGCCACGACCCCGATCCAGCCCGGCGCGCTCGATCGCGGGCCGGGAGCCGCGACCGGTCCGGCCCCGGTCTCGGGCCGGGGCGCGAAGGGCAAGCACTAGGAGATCGGCCCTCCCCTTGCCCGAGCGGCGGAGCCCGGCCGAGCCCGCGACGTCGACCGGGGCGCAGGAGCCCCACGTGGAGGTGACGCTCGAACGGGAGTACGCCAGCGTCGAGGAGGCCGTGGCCCTGCTGCAGGTGCTCGAGCCCGATCGGCCGGCGTACCTCGAGTCGACCCGGAAGGGAGCCCGTGTACGGTTTCGGGTCGTCGCCCTGAGCGCGGCGAGCGCTCGCGCGACTCTCGAGGACCTGCTGGCGGCGCTGAGCGCGGCCGAACGGGCCCGGGGGCTTCGGCCGACCGTGGGCCCGCATCGGCCGGCGACCCTCCGCTAGCCGTTCGGGGCTCGGCCGCAAATACCCGGAACCGGTCCTCTCGGCGATGGCCCTCGATGGCGAACCGCCGGTCGGGCTCGGCTTCGGGCCCGGCCGCGCGGCCTCCCTCCCCGCCTACGTCGCGGCGACGCTGATC
>DASYZY010000098.1:0-10639 GCA_035945735.1 Thermoplasmata archaeon | reverse complement strand
GCTGATCACCGTCGTCGCGGTCGCGAGCCAGTACTTTCTGCCGCAGGCGGTGGCGGCGCTCCGACCGATCTACGGGAACCTCGTCGGCGACCTCGCGATCGTCTACGGGCTCCCGATCGTGGCGTTCCTCGGACTGGTGGGAACGCGACCGCTCCGGAACTGGGGCGCCCGGATGGGCGCGGCCTCGGTCGAGGGATTGCGCTGGTTCGGGATCTTTTCGCTGCTCGCGCTGCTCCTGTCGATCGCGCTCCTGATCGCCTACTCGGTGGTCGACCCCTCGAGCGTCCGGCAGCTCACTAAGAGCGTCCCCGTCCTGCAGGGCGCGAGCGGCGACCCGTGGTTCTGGATCGCGCTCTCCTTCGCCGTCGGCGCCATCGAGGAGACGATCTTTCGGGGCTGGGTCTTCGGCTACTGGCTCGACCGGGCGCCGACCCGCTGGCGAACCGCGGCGCTCGGCACCAGCCTGCTCTTCGCCGGCGTGCACCTGTACTACTGGACCACCTACGGCGTCATCGCGCCGGAACCGCTGCTCATGCTCACCCTCCTGGGGATGGCGTTCGCCTGGGCGGTGGCGCTCTCGGGCGGGAACTTGGTCGTGGTCGCGCTCCTGCACGGCGCCTTCGACGCGATCTCCTTCGCGTCGATCCTCAGCCTGGACACGGCGGCCGCTCTCCACTACGGCCTCGTGCTGGTCGGCCTCGTCGTAGCGGCGCTGGTCGCGCTTCGGCGCCGATCGGTCCGGAGCAGATCGACGGTCTATCGCGAGATCGAGATGCCTCCACCGACGTAGCCGCTCGAGGGTCCCCTCCCCGCGCGGGGGCCGCCAACGGTATGGGCCTCGCCCCGTTGCGAGGCGCACGTCGGACAACCCTCCGCCGGAGCAGCTCCGTTCGCTGCTCGAGCAGGCGCGCACCATCGCCGTCGTGGGGCTTTCCGACAAGCCGGACCGGGAGTCGAACCGGATCGCGCGCTACCTGCAGGAGCACGGCTACCGGATTGTGCCGGTGAACCCGATGATCCAGCACGCGCTGGGCGAGCCGGCCTACCCTTCGCTATCCGAGATCCCGGCCGACATCGCCGTCGACATTGCGGACGTGTTCCGCCGGTCCGAGGACGTCCCGCCGGTCGTCGACGAGGCGATCCGGAGGCGCGTGCCGACGTTGTGGATGCAGCTCGGGATCACGAACGAGGCGGCGGCCGAGCGGGCCCGGGCGGCCGGTCTCACCGTCGTTCAGGACCTCTGCATCATGGTGACCCACCGATCGCTCGGGCTGCCGGCGCGGCCCGCGAGCCGTTAAGACCCGAACCGGCTCGGCGGGCCGTGTCCGCGGCGGCGAGCCCCTCAACCCCTCCGTCCGCGCCCGTCCCCCCGGCGGCCAAGCCGCCGGCCCCTCCTCCCGCTCCTCCGGCGGCCTCTCCTCCCCCGAGGGCGCCGCCCCCGCCGCTCGCCGGCGAGGCGACCGACACGGGCGCGGTCCGGAGGGACTCCGTGCGGCTCCTGCGCTGGATCGTGAACGGCTCGGCCAAGGTGCTGGGCGCGGTCGAGGTCGGCTCGGTCGAGGCGGTCGGCCTCCTATCGGTCGGCGGGGACCTCACGGCGGGGGACGTGCGCGTGCGGGGCCGGCTCAGCGCGGGCGGAGCCACGCGGTGCACAGGCCGGCTCGAGTCCAAGGGTACAGCGCGGTTCGTCGGTCCGGTCGAAGCGGCCGAGCTCCGCGTTCAGGGCCGGACCGAGTGTTCGGTCGGGCTGCGGGTGACCGGCCGGGCCTCGGTCGAGGGCCAGCTCCTCATGCCGGACGCGTTCGCCGCCGGCTCGCTCGAGTTCGCCGGTAGCCTCAGCGTCGGCGGCAGTCTCGAGGCCAACGAGGTCCACGGGACCCTCGAGGGCGAGAGCCGGGTCGGCCGCGTGAAGGCCACCCGGCTGGAGCTCCGGCGGCCCAGCTTTCCTCCCTGGAAGCGAGGC
This sequence comes from Thermoplasmata archaeon, assembly GCA_035945735.1. GTDB lineage: Archaea > Thermoplasmatota > Thermoplasmata > Lutacidiplasmatales > UBA184 > JAKIVR01. Next base: position 8,676 of record DASYZY010000098.1, on the reverse strand, counting down.
GGCGAGTTCCTCACCGAACGGATCGACGCCGACGAGGTCCGGTTGGAGGGCACCCGGGTCGAGTACCTCGTCGCCCGCGAGATCCACCTGGGGCCGGACTGCCACGTGAACCGAGCCGAGGGCACGATCGTGGAGCGGCACCGGAGCTCGTACGTCGGCTACGAGTCGTCGAGCCCGCCGCCGCCCGGCCTCTTCCGGTAGCCGAGCGCCGCTCGGCCGCTAGCGCTTTTACAGCCCCCACCGCTCGAGCGCCCGATGGCCGAGGAGGAGAGCCCGGGCTCGCTCGACCTCGCGCGGCTCGAGGCGGAGGTCCGGGCCTTCTGGGAGCGGCACCGCTGGCCCGAGCGGGTGATGGCCGGCGCACCGGACGGACCGCTCTTCCGGTTCACGGAGGGCCCGCCGACGGCGAACGGGGCGCCCCACATCGGCCACCTCGTCGCCCGGACGTTGAAGGACATCGAGCTGCGCTACCGTCGGATGCGCGGCGACCGGATCGTCTCGCCGATGGCCGGCTGGGACTGCCACGGACTGCCGGTCGAGCTCGAGGTGGAGAAGAAGTTCGGTCTCAAGTCCCACAAGGAGATCGAAGCCTTCGGCGTCGCCAAGTTCTCGGCCGCCTGCCGCACCGGCGCGCTCGAGGTCGCCGAGGAGTGGCGGCAGATGAGCGGCGAGCTCGGCTACTGGCTCGACTACGCGCAGCCGTACTATACGATGGACGCGCCGTTCATCGAGAGCGTCTGGTGGTCGCTCAAGACGCTGTTCGACCGCGGCCTGCTCGGCCCCGGCCATTACAGCCTCCCCTACTGTCCCCGGTGCGAGACACCCCTCAGCTCGCACGAGGTCGCCCAGGGGTACGCGGAGACCACCGACCCGTCGGTCACCGTCCGCTTCCCCCTCGTGCCTGGACCCGACGGCCGACGCCAGAGCGCCCTGGTCTGGACCACGACCCCGTGGACGCTGCCGGCGAACCTCCTCCTGGCCGCGAACGACCGGCTCACCTACGTGGGGGTGCCGGAGGACGACGGCGGGGAGCTGCTCCTGTCCGAGCCGGCGTTGGCCCGGTACTTTCCTACCCCCCCGAAGGGGCTCCGTCGCTATCCGGCGCAGGAGCTCGCCGGCCGAAGTTACCGCCCACCGTTCGACTTCGCCGGCCCCGGAACGCATCGGTACCGGATCGTGCTGGACGCGTCCGTGGAGGCGAACGAGGGGACCGGCTTCGTCCACATCGCGCCGGGCTACGGGCCGGAGGATTTCCGGATCGGCGAGCGCGAGAAGGTGGGCGTCTTCGACCCGCTCGACAGCCGGGCCCGCTTCACCGACGCGGTACCGCCGGTGGCCGGCAAGCACTTCAAGGCGGCCGATCCGATCCTGCTCGAGCTGCTGCGGGCCAGCGGCCGCCTCTACCGGTCGGAGAGCCTCCGGCACACCTACCCGTTCTGCTGGCGCTGCCAGAGCGCGCTGCTGTACCGCGCGCTCGACGCCTGGTTCGTCCGGACCTCGCGGGCGACCGATCGGCTCACCGCGCACAATGCGACGGTCGACTGGCATCCGCCGCATTTGCGGGACGGCCGGTTCGGGAACTTCCTCACCGAGGCCAAGGACTGGGCGCTCTCGCGCACCCGGTACTGGGGGACGCCGCTGCCGATCTGGAAATGCGGCCAGGGCCACAGCGTCTGCGTGGGGAGCTTCGCCGAGCTCGCCACGCTCCAGGGTTCACCCCTGCCCGCCGACTTCGACCCGCACCGAACGGGCGTCGACCCGATCCGGTTCCCCTGCCCGGAGTGCGGCGAGGAGATGCGCCGCGAACCGTACACGATCGACGGCTGGTACGACAGCGGGGCCGCCCCCTTCGCTCAGTTCCATTACCCGTTCGAGCCCGGGCCGTTCGACCCGAAGGCGCCGCTCGACTTCATCGCCGAGGGGCTCGACCAGACCCGCGGCTGGTTCTACTCGCTCCTGGTCCTTTCGACGCTCCTGTTCGACCGGCCCGCGTACCGGACCTGCGTCTCCAACGGTCTCGTGCTCGACGAGCGCGGGCTCAAGATGTCGAAGTCGCGGGGCAACGTGCTCGAGCCCCGGGAGCTCCTCCGCCGGATGGGCGCCGACGCGATCCGGTGGACGCTCCTGCTCCACGACTACACCGAGCCGATCCGGCTCGGCGAGGCGCGGGTGCGGACCGAGGGGCAGCGGGGCGTGCTCACGCTCCTGAACGTGCTCGCCTTCTACCGGGATAACGCGCTCGCCGACCGGCTGCCGCCTCCTGCGGCCCCCCCCACCGGGGGCACCCTCCTCGACCAGTGGCTGCTCTCCCGGCTCGCCGGCACCGCGGCGACCTGCGTCGAAGCGCTCGATCGGTTCGACGACCGGAAGGCGGCGCTCGCGCTGCAGGAGCTGGTCTCCGACCTCTCGACCTGGTACCTGCGAAGGTCGCGGCCGCGCTTCTGGTCGGAGGAGGATCCCGCCGACCGCCGCGCCGCCCACGAGACGCTGGCCTTCGCGCTGCTCGGGATCTCGCGGCTCATCGCGCCGCTGCTCCCGTTCACCGCCGAACAGGTCTACCAGGAGGTGACCGGCGCCCAGTTCAAGTCGCCCGACCGCTCCGTCCACGCCGAGCGGTACCCCGTCGAGCTCGAGGGGAACGACCCGGGCCTGGACGAATCCATGGCGGCGCTCCGCCAGTGGGCCGAGGTGGGCCGGGAGCTCCGCGAGCGCGCCGGCGTGAAGTCGCGCTTCCCGCTCGCGGTCTGGGCGCTCGAGCTGGCCCCCGACGACCCGGTCCGCCGGCTGGGCGAGGAGGGGATCGAGCTGCTCGCCGAGGAGCTCAATGTGCGCGAGGTGCGGTACGAGCTGCCCGGGGGGCTCGGCCCCGCGTCCGAGGCAGAGTGGGTGGATCGGACGCTCGAGAACGGCCGTCGTACCCAGCTCTCCCGAAGCCCGACGCCGGAGCTGCGGCGGGAGGGGCTCCTGCGCGAGGCGATGCGCCGGCTGCAGAGCGCGCGGAAGACGGCGCGGCTGCAGTACACCGACCGGATCCGTCTCACGCTGTGGGCCGACGCCGAGCTCCTGGCGGTGCTGCGCCAGAACCGGGAACGTCTCATCGCGGAGCTATTGGCCGAGAGCCTAGCGCTTCTCGAGGGGCCGGCGCCCGAGGGTCCGGAGGGACTGCGGTGGACGATCGAGGGGCTCGCCCTCGCCGCGGATCTCGCCCGGGTCTAGCCGAGCCGGCGGCGCACGGGGCCGCCGGGCGTCTCCTCCCCGAACACCTGGGACTGGAAGCGCGCCCAGCGAAGGCCCGGGTTCCGCCAGCGGCCCGGGGCCAGCCCGGCCTTCTCGCAGGTGCCGGCGAGGAACCGCTCGGGGCTCCAGTGTTGCTCGACCGCGACCTGGGGCAGCAGCAGGCCGCCCGAGCCCTCCCCTTCGACGATCAGTCCGTCGGTACCGATGCGGACCCTCGCGAGCAGCTCCTCGGGCCCGATGGGGTCGAGCCGTTCCGGGGGCGTGAGCGCCGACACCTCGATGGTGATGTCGGCAAGTTCCTCGGGTCCGACCGGGGGGAACCGGGGGTCCTCCGCGGCCGCCGCGAGGGCCGCATCGTCGATGGCCCGTCCGAGCGGGAGGTTCGGGAGGGGAAAGCCGATGCATCCTCGCAGCTCCCCGTCGACCGCGGTGCGGAGCGTGACGAAGACACCGCGACGGAGCGCGAAGATCGGGGGCGCCGTGGCCGGTAGCGTCCCCGCGAGGCTCCCGTCCGGCGCGCCGAGCCGGAGCTCGAGCGCTCTTCGGGCGTAGCGCACCGCTAGGGTCCCGTCCGAGTCGGTGAGCGCCGCGACGGGAGGGTGGTCCCCGCTCTCGATCCACCGCCTCATCGAAGCCGTCGATAGCGCAGCCCTTTTATGTCGGTCCCTTCGTGGCGCGCGGCCACATGCCGTTCCCGGAGGCGACGAACCGCCTGCTGATCAAGAAGATCTGCATGAACTGCTCCGCGCGCAACCCTCCGCGCGCGGTCCAGTGCCGGAAGTGCGGCTACCACGGACTGCGCGTCAAGTCCAAGGAACGCTCGGGCAAGACCCAGTAAGGGGCCGGACCCGCGCAGGGGTCGATTTTATCACCCCCCTGCCCGCATTTCAATCGCACTAGGACCTCTTGTTCGGCCGCACGGCGCGACCGAGCTCGCGAGCTCGGCTCTCGTTGGCCCGTACCGGGTTGAGCGGGAGCGCCGTCCTGATCGCCGTCGTTCTGCTGCTCGTCGTTCCCCTGCCGGGCTGGGCGGCGGGGACCCCGACCCCGCCGAAGGCGGCCTTCCCCGCGACCCCGACGCCCGCGCCCGCCACGATCGCTCCGGCCATCAAGGGGGCGCCGCTTCCCGACGGTCTCCTACCGCTGCCGGCCGGGGTCGGGCTCGCCCTCCCGGCCATGGGTCACCCGCTGCACCCGCTTCCGGCCCGGCCCGTGCCGAACCGGGCGGCGATGCGGCAGGCCGCCGCCCGGGAGATTCCCTCCGTCGCGTCGCTCCTCGGCGCCGGTCACCGCCTCCTTCCGGCCCCGTCCGCGGGCGCGAACGTGGTGGTCAACGGCAGCCAGGTGTGGCTCGTCTCCGCCAACCTGACGATCGGAAGCCTCACCGTCGTCCAGAACGGGATCGTGCTCATCGAAAACGCCGGCCGGCCGGTGACGCTCCAGGTCAACGGCAACGTAGTCCTGGCCGACCGTGGCGCGCTCCTGCTCAACTTCTCGGCGACGCTGCGCGTCAACGAGAGCTACGACAACGAGTGGGCCTTCGAGGCGATCAACACCACGACCTTTTTCGCCGTCGGCGCGAACCTGACGGCGAACGGTCACCAGTGGATCGGTCTGATCCTGGGCAACGCCAACGTCACGGTCCTGCTCAGCAACTTCTGCTACCCCAACTCGTGGTTCCCGATCGACGTCGGGGGCACGGCCAACCTCACCGTCGCGAACTCCTTCTTCCTGTCCGACGTGGTGATGTACGACACGCCCGCCTACCCCTCGCGGGCGCAGGTTCGGTTCAACAACTCGCTCGGGATGAATCTCTGGACCGTCTTCCGCTCCGGCCAGATCGCGAACCTGAGCTTCCCCGCCCCGTTCGGGTACGAGAACTGGAGCTTCCCCGGCGCCTACGCGGTGACCGGCGTGAACTACAGCCTGACCATCGGCAACAGCTACGTCGGCGTCCACGCCCTCTACCTTCTCGCCGGCAGCCAGGTGACGGTCGTCAACACGACCCAGATCGCCGTCGCCTTCGGGCCGCTGAGCGAGGCGTTGAGCTTCGTCGGGCTTCGGCAGCAACGGTACGGCTCGCTCCTGGTTGACCCGACCGACTTCTACCTGCAGCTGTACAACGTCTCGGTCCTGACCTGGAACTTCTACCCGGACCAGGGCGCGTCGCTCGTCTTCTCGAACTGCCAGGTGGGCGAGATCATCGCCGCCGGTCACTCGAGCGTCGTGGTGGTGAACTCGAACCTGACCGGCGACGGCGGCTACTACTCGGCGATCGCCAACGCCAGCCTCACCATCTACAACTCCAAGATCTACGACGAGCTGATCGCGACCGGCTCCGGCCTGGTCCGACTGGTCAATTCCAGCGACAATCCCTCGACGAGCCGGTTCCTGACCGCGTCCGGGACGGCCGCGATCGTGACCGACGACGTGAGCCTCGGCATGCTGGTCGGCTACTCCGTCCAGTTCGGCGGCACGATCTACATCGAGAACAACCTGAGCGTGAGCGTCACCGACTCCGGGCAGCCCGCCGCCGGCGCCCTCGTCGACATCCGTTGGACGCCGAACGGCACGCTCGCCGGCTCCTCGCTGTCCGGCCCGACCGGTCTGCTCACCTTCCCGCTCATCCACCGGATCATCCGCGCCACCGGCGGCCTCATCGAGGACTCGTACGAGGTCACCGCGACCTCGGGCTGGCTCGCCGCCGAGAGCGCCGTGACCATCGCCGGTCGCGCGAACCTGCTGTTCGGGCTCCTGCCGCTGATCGCCTCCACCTCTCCGGCGAGCGGCAGCACGTCGGCCGCCGTGGCGGGCCCCTTCTCCTTCGAGTTCAGCTTCCCGATGGACCGCGCCCGGACCGACGCGGCGCTGACCGCGAGCCCGGCCTTCGCCTCGACGGAGAGCTGGTCGGCGATCAACAGCTCGCTCTCGGTGGTGCCGGTCGCCCCGCTCGCCCCCGGCACCAACTACACCCTCACGCTCGACGCGAGCGCGAGCACGGCGCAGGGGCTGGCCCTCCCCGCCCAGTTCGTGCTGGCCTTCGAAACCGCTCCGCGCGTGCCGGCGCCCCGGGTCCTCTCCGCCAACCCGACGAACGGCAGCACGGGGGTGGCGCCGAGCGCGAACCTCAGCATCGACTTCTCCGTGGCCATGGACGAGAGCTCGACCGCGCTCGCCTTCTCGGTGTCGCCGGCCGTGCCCGGCGCGGTCCTCACCGTCTCCGGCGCGTCGCTCACCTGGAGTCACGCGACGCCGTTCGCGTACAACACGCTCTACACCTTCATCGTGAACGGCTCGGCCAAGAGCGCCGCCGGCGCCGCGCTCGGGGCGCCGTTCGTGATCGAGATCCGGACCCAAGCGGCGCCGACGACCGCCTCGGGCGGGGGCAACGGGGGTACCAACCCGAGCCCCTGGCTCATCGCCGGGGCCCTCGCGGCCGCCGCGGTGGCGCTCCTCCTGCTCGCGCTCTTGGTCCGCGCGCGTCGGCGACCCCCCTATCCGACCATCGTCGCCGACTATCGGGCGCTACCGCCGCCGAGCCCGCCGGCCCCGCCCCCTCCGCCGCCCCCGACCTGGCAGGAGTAGCCGGACCGGTCAGCTCGCCTCGGCCCGCGCCGTATCCAGGCGCGCCCGCGCCCGCAGCTCGCGCTCGAGCGCGAGCCGCTTGGTCAGGAGGAAGGCGAGGTTCTTTTGACCGTCCCGCCAGGTGGAGAGCTTGGGCCGGCCCCAGCGCTCGGCGTAGTGGATCGGCACCTCCTCGAACCGGAAGCCGCGGATCAGCACCTCGAGCTTCAGCTCCTCGCTGAAGGCCATCCCGGATTGGGTCAGCGCGAGCCGCTCGAGGAGCCGGCGCCGGAAGATCCACATCCCGCTCTGGCTGTCGCGGATGGCGTGGCCGGCCACCGGCCGGAAGAACCGGTGGTAGGCGAGGCCCATGACCACGTTCAGGAGGCGGTTGCCGACCCGGTGCTCGAGCGTCATCGCCTTGGGGTCGAGCTGCTCGAGCCGGTTGCCGCTCAGGAAGTCCAGGTTGCGGTCGATGAGGTACCGGAGCAGCTCCGGCACGCGCTCGGCCGGGTAGGTGGCGTCGCCGTCCAGCGTGGCGAGGTACTCGCCGTTCGAGCGGGCGAAGCCGGTCATGTAGGCCCGGCCGTAGCCGGGCCGCGCTTCGACGATCGCCTCGGCGCCGGCCTCCCGCGCCCGGGCGACGGTGTCGTCGGTCGACGCTCCATCGACGACGAGGATCTCCCACGAGACCGGCTCGCCCGAGAAGTGGGTGCGGTTGCCCGCCTCGGCGGCGGCCCGGAAGGAGCGGACGACGTGACCGATCGATTCCCCCTCGTTCAGGGTGGGGATGAGCAGAGAGGCGCGCACGGGGCTGGTCCGGGAGAGTAGCCCAGCCGTTTTACTCACTTTAAGGCGTTCGGACGACGTGCAGCGGAGGTCCGGACGGCGCCGTCGCGCGGCCCGGAACTGGGGCTCCTTCCCCACGACCGCCGACGTGGGCATCTGGGCCCGGGCGCGTGAACCGGCCCAGTTGTACGCCCGGCTGGGGACCGCGCTCTCTGCGCTGACCGTCGACTTGCGGGGGGTCCGACCGGCGGCCGAGCGCCGGCTGTCCGCCGAGGGGGTGGATCCGTCGAGCCTGCTCGTCGCCTACCTGGGCGAGCTGCTCCTCCTCGAGCAGGAGGAGGGCTTCCTCGTGCGCAGCGTGGCCGTGGAGCTCCGGGGCCGGCCGCCGACGTCCCTCACCGCCCGGGCTCGAGGCGAGCCGTACGACCCGGCCCGTCACCGCCGGCGCAAGGAGGTGAAGGCGGTCACGCTGCATCGCCTCCTCCTGGATTTCGCCGCCGGCCGGGGCCGGGTGATCGTGGACATCTAGTCGACTACGGCATGCCCGCGGCGATCGCCTGCAGCCCGGCGCCGGGCTTCGGCAGCCGACCGTGCTCGGCCAGGATCCGCTCGAGCCCGGCGAAGGTGATCAGCAGGTCGGCCCAGCTGGCGATCCCCATGTGGCCGATCCGGAAGATCTTGCCCTTGAGCGCGCCCTGACCGCCCTGGAGCAGCACCTGGTACTTCTCGGCCAGGACCTTGCGGAGCTGAGCGTCGGCGAGCCCCTCCGGGTTGCGGATCGCGGTGACCGTGTCCGAGGCGTGCGCCGGATCCGGGAAGAGATGGAGCCCGAGCGCGACGACCGCCGCCCGGGTCGCCTCGGCGAGCTGGTGGGTCCGGGCGAGGCGGGACTCGAGCCCCTCTTCCTTCAGCAGCAGGAGCGCCTCCTTCAGCGCGAGGAACAGCGGGACCGCCGGGGTCCAGGGCGTGTCGTTCGCCTCGAGGTTCTTCAGGTGGGCGGCGAGGTCCAGGTAGAAGGTACCGGGCCCGAGCTCGCCGACCGCACGCTCGGAGAGGTGGACCATCGCCAGACCGGCCGGCGCGGCG
>DASYZY010000097.1:0-3013 GCA_035945735.1 Thermoplasmata archaeon | reverse complement strand
CGAGCGGCTCGCCCGGGAGAAGAAGCGCGAGTTCGCCCAGGAGGCGTACTGGGGCAAGCCGGTCCCCGGCTTCGGGGACCCTCACGCCCGGCTCGTCGTCGTCGGTCTGGCCCCGGCGCCGCACGGCGGAAACCGCACCGGCCGTGTCTTCACCGGCGATCGGTCGGCGGCCTTCCTCGTCCGAGCCTTGCACGCCGCCGGGTTCGCCAACCAGCCGACCTCGCTCTCGGCGCACGACGGACTCCAGTACCGGGACGCCTGGGTCACCGCGGCGGTACGATGCGTCCCGCCCGACAACCGTCCGCTCCCCGTCGAGCGCGACGCCTGTCTGCCGTACCTCGTGCGGGAGTTCCGGCTGCTCACCAATGTCCGGAGCTACCTCGCGCTCGGGGGCTTCGCGTGGGACGCGGTCCGGCGCGCCGGCACGGAGATCTACGGCCGACCGGCGAGCAGCGTTGCCTTCTGTCACGGGGCCGTGCTGCCGTTGTCGGGCGGTGGCCCGCTCCTGTGGGGCTCCTACCATCCGAGCCCGCTCAACACGAACACCGGCCGGCTGACGGCGCCGATGTTCGCGGACGTGCTCGGGCGCATCCGAGCGTCGTGGTAGGGCACCGTTAACCGTCCCGGTGCCCGGCGCGCCCGGTGACCGGCTTCGAGCTGCTGCACCGGGACGGGTTCGCCCGGATCGGCCGGTTCCCGACCCCCCACGGTTCGATCGAGACGCCGGCGCTGCTCCCCGTCGTCCACCCCGATCCGCAGCGGCAGGCGATCCCGGCGGCCGAGCTCGGCCCGCACTTCGGTCTCAACGCGGCGATCACCTCGGCCTACATCCTGTGGCGGCAACCCGAGTTGCGCGCCCAGGCCGAGCGCGTGGGACTCCACCGGTCCCTCGGCTTCGATGGGCCGCTTATGACCGACTCGGGGGCGTTCCAGCAGCACGCCTACGGCCACGTCGAGGTCGGGCCGGAGGAGATCCTGGAGTTCCAGGGCCGGATCGGGTCCGATATCGCGACTGTGCTCGACATCTTCGTCGAGACCGACGCCACGAACGAAGAGGCGACCCGGGGCGTCGAGGAGACCTCGGCGCGCGCCGGGCGAGCGCGCGGAGCGCGGTCCGGGCTCCTCGCCGTCCCCGTCCAGGGAGGTGCCTTCGCCGACCTCCGTTACCGCAGCGCGGCCGACGCCTCGCGGGTCGGCGATCTGCTCGCCTTTGGAGGCGTCGTGTCGTTGCTGGAGCAGTATCGCTTCTCCGAGCTCGCCGCCCAGCTCCTGGCGGCCCGCCCCGCGCTCGCGCCGGAAAAGCCGCTGCACCTCTTCGGCGCCGGCCATCCCGTGGTGTTCGCGTTCGCCGCGCTGTTCGGCGTGGACCTCTTCGACTCCTCCTCGTACCACAAGTTCGCCCGCCGCGGCGCGGCCATGTTCCCGGAAGGGACGGTGCCGCTCGATTCGATCCGGGAGGCCGTCTGCGATTGCCGCGCCTGCCGCGAGCGGCCGTTACCCGAGCTCGCCCGGCTCGAGCCCGCCGAGCGCGAGCGCGGCCTCGCTCGCCACAATCTGGCCATCTGCGCCCTCGAGATCGCGCGCGTGCGGCAGGCCATCCGGGACGGCACTCTCTGGGAGCTCGCGGAACGTCGGGCGGCGGGCCACCCGGCGCTCGCCGCGGGCCTGCGGACGGCCATCCGTGGCGCACGCCAGTTCGCCGTCGTCGAACCGGACAGCCGCGACTCGTTCCGGTGGAGCTCGGCGCTGTCGACGCTTCGACCGGCGGTCATCCGCTTCCTCGCCCGGATGGGAGCGTGGAAGATCGGGCGCGGGCCGGTCCGCTTCCACCCGCGCATCCGACTGACGCCCGCGTCGCTGCGTTCCCTTCCGTCGCACGCCGCCGACGAGCGCCCGATCGCCTGGGAGGCCCCAACCCCCATCGGCCCCGTGCCGATCGAGCTCTTGGAACTGTATCCGGTCGGCTGCTGGCTCGGCCCCGAGGAGTTCGAGCCCCGCGCGGCGCCGGAGGCGCCGGACGCGGTCGAGCCCGATCCGGCCGAGGACGAGTCACGGCGCCTGGACCGCTGGACCGAACGCCACATCACCGGGCTGTTCCGGTGGATGTATGGCTCGGCCGCCGCCGAGGGAGCGGCGACCTGGCGCCTTGCCCCCATCCGGTCCCCACGAACGGGCCGGCTCCGCCGCCTGGACCGGGACGGTGCCACGTGGTTCGTCGTCCGGAACGACGGGCTCCTGCAGCCGACCTGGGCGGGCGGGCAGGCGCTCCACGCGCTCCTCCCGTCACCGCAGGGCCGGGTGCGGGTGCTCCCCGACGCCGTGCCCTTCGTGGAGGAGGGACGCACCCTGTTCTCGAGCTTCGCCGCGCCCGCCGATGTCGGGCTATCGCCCGGTGCGAGCGCGCTGCTGGTGGACGAAGGGGACCGGCTGTTGGCGGTCGGCCGGCTGCTGCTCGCGCCGGGCGAGCTCGGCCGGTTTCGACGCGGGCTCGCGGCCACCGTCCTGAGCCATGCGCGAGCTCCGCTCTCGGTGCTCGAGCCCGAGCCGCCCGAGCTTCCGGGGGAAGAGTCGCCGCCGGGCCGGCCGTGACCTTAATGTGCAATCCGGCGGCTCTCGGGAGGGTTCGGAGTTTCGAGCGTGAAGACCTACCTACTGCTCCAGCTCGACAGCGAAGGTGCGCCGCTGTCGGAGGTCGCGGAGGTGCTCGAGGACCTGGGGTTCCGACCGCACTCGGGCGGCTACGACTTCGTCTACGACTGGGCCCGGGAGGCGACGGTGCGCGAGTCGCTCCAGTTCGCCGACCGGATCCAGGTCGCGCTCCGCGGCAAGCGGGTCTTCTTCCGGATCGAGTCGGTCGAGGAGTGAACCCGCCGGCCTCGCCGGCGCTCCCATGATCGTCCTCGGCATCGAATCGACCGCTCACACCGCGTCGGTCGGCATCGTCGACGAGACGGCCCGCGTCCTCGGATTGTCGAGCGACATGTACCGCCCCGCGCAGGGCGGCATCCACCCG
>DASYZY010000096.1:0-5435 GCA_035945735.1 Thermoplasmata archaeon | reverse complement strand
TGCGCCCCGAGGAGCGGACCAAGCGCCTCGCGCTCCGTTCCCCGGGAAGGTCCACATGACTCCTACCCCCCGTGCCCGGGCGCGGCGCGCCCGCGACATCGGCCTCGACGTCCGCGCGCCGAAGGAGGCGTGCACCGACCGGCACTGCCCCTTCCACGGCCGCCTGCCGGTCCGCGGTCAGGTGCTCGAGGGGACGCTCGTGTCGACGTCGATGCAGCGGACCGCCGTCGTCGAGCGGACGCTGATGCACTTCGTCCCCAAGTTCGAGCGCTACGAGAAGCGCCGCCGGCGCTACCTCGCCCACCACCCGCCCTGCCTCGTCATCCCGATCGGCCACCGGGTCCGGATCGCCGAGACCCGGCCGCTCGCCAAGGCGGTCAGCTTCTGCATCGTCGAGGATCTCGGCGAGGCGGCGCGCCGCATCTCCAGCGAGGACGCCCACCCGCCGGCGCGCGGTGCCCCCGAGGCGCCCGCGAAGGAGGTCCCGGCGTGAAGGGACTGCCGGGCCGCCGCAGCCGCGGGCTCCCGAAGGGGGCGCGCCTGGACTGCGTCGACAACACCGGCGCCAAGGTCGTCGAGATCATCGCCGTCCGCAACTGGCACGGCACGCACCGGCGCTACCCGCGCGCCGGCATCGCCGACCTCGTGATCGTCTCCGTCAAGAAGGGAACCCCCGAGATGCGGCGACAGGTACTGCACGCGGTCGTCGTCCGCTCGCGCTTCGGGCTGCGCCGCGCCGACGGCACGCGGCTCACCTTCGAGGACAACGCCGCCGTCATCACCACCGAGACCGGCGAGATCAAAGGTTCCCAGATCAAGGGCCCCGTCGCGAAGGAGGCGGCGGAGCGGTGGCCGCGGATCGCCGCGGCCTCCTCGATCATCGTCTAAGGGGGGAAACCGTGGCGCGCGTTGTCAGCCGGCTGCCGCGCAAGCAGCGGCGCTACCACTTCACCGCCCCGGCGAGCGTCCGGCGGCGCTGGCTCTCGGCGCCGCTGTCGCGCGAGCTCCGGGCCCGCTACGGCCGCCGGCAGCTGCCCATCCGCAAGGGCGACAGCGTGCTCGTCACCAGCGGCTCGTACGTCGGCCGCGAGGAGCGGGTCGCCAAGATCGACACGCGCGGCGGGACCATCACGCTCGACAATGTGACGCTCAAGAAGGCCGATGCGAAGCTCAAGGAGCTCCCGCTCCGGCCGAGCCACCTCCTCCTCACCCGGCTCAACCTCTCCGACCCCTGGCGCCGGCGCCGCCTGAAGGCGCCCGAGAGCGCGGCGGAGGAGTCCGACTCGGGCGAGCCGGCGGCCAAGGCCGAGCTACCGGCGCCGGCCGGTGCCTCGCCCGCGACCGGCAAGCGCTCGACGCCGCCGAAGGAGAGCGCATGACGTTCCGGCTGAAGCGCCGCGCCCAGCCCGTCGCGTGGAAGCTGCCGCGCAAAGGGACCAAGTGGGTCAAGCGTCCGGCGCCCGGCCCGCACCCGCAGGAGGGCGCGCTCCCGATCCTGCTCGTGCTGCGCGATGTCCGTCGCATCGCGCGCTCGGCCAAGGAGGCGAGCGCCATCCTGCGCGGCGGCCACGTCCGCGTCGACCAGAAGAAGGTCAGCGACCCGGCCCTCGGCGTGGGGCTCATGGATTCGGTGAGCCTGGCGGCGCCGCTCAACGAGCACTACCGGGTCCTCAAGGACCGGCGGGGCAAGCTCATCCTCCTCCCCATCCCCGAGGCCGAGGCCGCGACCAAGCTGGGCCGGGTCCGGCGCAAGACGACGGTGCCGGGCGGAAGAACTCAAGTGACGCTCCACGACGGCCGCTGCCTGCTCGTGCCGGCCAAGGCGAACTGGCGGGTCGGCGATACGCTCCAGCTCGAGTTGCCCAAGCAGAAGGTCGTGGGCCACTACGCCCTGGCGCCCGGCCATCTGGCGTACGTCTCGGGCGGCTCCCACGTCGGCGAGACCGCCAAGATCGAGCGGATCGAGGTCAAGAACTCGCCGCAGCCGAACCGGGTCCACTTCGCCGAGGGATTCTCCACCATCAAGGAGTACGTGTTCGTCATCGGCGAGGGTACGCCCAAGCTCTCGCTGCCGGAGGCGCTCGACCGATGAGCGCGCCGGCCAGCGCCGCACCCGCGCTGCCGGTGGTCGCGACCCCTAGCGGGCCCCGACCACCGCGCGCCGTCCGGATCATCAAGATCGTGGTCAACGCCGGCGTCGGCGAGAGCGGCGAGCCCCGGAACAAGGCCGAGAAGGTGCTGAAGATGGTCACCCACCAGTCGCCCATTCCGACCCGGTCGCACGCGACCAACCGGGACTGGGGCATCCGGGAGGGCCAGGAGATCGGCGCGAAGGTCACGCTCCGCGGCGAGCGGGCCCGGGACTTCCTCGACCGCGCGCTCGACGCGCGCGACCGCCAGCTGGACCCGGACTCCATCGACGACCATGGGAACCTGTCGTTCGGCGTTGCCGACTACACCGACTTTGCCGGGATGAAGTACGACCCGGCGATCGGCATCCACGGCATGGACGTCTCCGTCGAGCTCGGCCGCGCCGGCTGGCGCGTCCGGGACCGCCGGCTGCGCCCCCGCCCGATCCCGCCCTCCGCCCGGGTCGATCTGGCGGAGGCCCGCGCCTTCCTCGAGCAGAGCTTTCGCGTGAAGTTCTTGGAGTGAGCATGAAGCCGAAGAAGCCGTTCGGGCGCCACGTCGGCTGCTACCGGTGCGACCGGAAGCGGGGGATCGTGCGCCGATACGGCCTCCACCTCTGCCGGCAGTGCTTCCGCGAGGTCGCCTACGACCTCGGCTTCCGCAAGTACGAGTGAGGGGACCGATGCAGCACGACCTTCTCAACGACGCGCTCGTCACGCTCCGGCACGCGGACCAGCAGGGCCAGGCCACCGTCTCGCTCCGGCCGACCTCGAAGCTGATCGGCGAGGTGCTCCGGATCTTCCGCGAGCAGCAGTACATCCGCGAGTTCACCTTCCTCGCCAACGGCCGAGGGGGCGAGTACCAGGTCCAGCTCGCCCGCCGGATCAACTCCTGCGGCGTGATCAAGCCCCGGCTCGCCGTGCGGGGCCGCGAGCTCGAGCGGTACGAGGCGCGCTTCCTGCCGGCGCAGGACTTCGGGCTCCTGTTGCTCTCCACCAACCAGGGCGTGCTCTCGCACAACCGGGCGCGCGAGCTGAAGATCGGAGGGAAGCTGCTGGCCTATGTCTACTAGCGCCGGAGCCGAGCTCGGCACGCTGGAGCGGGCGTTGCCCGACGGCGTCAAGGCCCGACTCGTGGGGCGGAAGGTCGAGGTCACGGGCCCCCAGGGCACGCTGACCCGCGACTTTCCCATCGAGGCGATCGCGCTCAGCTTCGCCCCGAAGGCGATCACCCTCCGCCTGCTGCTGCCGCCCAACCGCAAGCGCTCGCGCGCGCTGCTCGGGACCTGGGAGCGGCACCTCGGGAACCTGGTCGACGGCGTCACCCACGGCTTCGAGGCGAAGATGAAGAGCGTCGCCGCCCACTTCCCGATGAAGCTCTCCGTCAAGGACCACCAGCTCCTCATCGAGAACTTCCTGGGCGAGAAGCACCCCCGGAGCTCGCAGATCCTCGACGGCGTCGAGGCGAGCGTGGAGGGGGAGTTCGTCGTGCTCCGCGGCCTCGACATCGAGAAGGTGGGCCAGTGCGCCGCCACCATCGAGCGGACCACCCGGATCCGCGACTACGATCCCCGGGTCTTCCAGGACGGCATCTACCTCGTCGAGCGCGCGCACCCGCGGGGGGCCTGATGGCGGAGGAGAGCGCGGCCGCGCCCGCCGCTCCGAAGGAGGCGCCCGCCGAGCCTCGCGAGGAGCCCGCCGCGACCCCCGAAGCGCCGAGCGAGGGGCAGCCCACGCCCAAGAAGTCGGACAAGCGCGAGAAGAAGCCGAAGGCGAAGGCCTCGCGCAAGTCGGCCCCCGTGAAGGCGCCGCGCCGCCCGACCCTCGATCCCGAGCTCCGGCGGCTCCTGGAGCTCCGGCGCGAGGGCGATCGGCGGCGTCCGCTGTTCGTGCGCACCGCCTCGCACCGCTACTGGCGGATCGGACGCTGGCACTCCTGGCGCCGTCCGAAGGGCCAGCAGTCGAAGCAGCGCCGCCACTACGGCTACCGTCCGGTCGTCGTCAGCATCGGCTTTGGATCTCCTCGCCTCACCCGGGGCCTCACTCCCTCCGGCTTCCGCCCCCGCCTGGTCCACACGCCGGGCGAGATCGATGCCCTCGACGCCAAGCGCGACGCGGCGCTCATCGCCCGCACCGTCGGCACCCGCCAGCGGCTCGTCCTCGAGGAGCGGGCCCGCGAGCGCGGAGTTCATGTGCTGAACCCGCTGCTGCACGACCGGGAGGAGACCTAGGCCATGCCCGACCTCGCGAACCAGCGCCGGATGGCCGCCGCGCTGCTCAAGTGCGGCGAGGGGCGCGTCTGGCTCGACCCGGCCAGCCAGGAGGAGCTCGAGGACGCCGTGACCCGCCAGGACATCCGATCGGCGATCAAGGCCGGCGTCATCCGGGCCAAGCGCATCCCCGGCGTCTCGCGCGGCCGGGCGCGCCGGCTCGCGACCGAGCGGGCCCGGGGCCGCCACGCCGGTCCGGGCAAGCGCAAGGGCACGCCCGAGTCTCGGGTCAGCCGCAAGGAGCGCTGGATGCATCGCATCCGGGCCCAGCGCGACCTGCTGGCGGGGCTTCGCGACTCCAAGAAGCTCACTCCGGCGGTCTACCGCGAGTTCTACCGGCGGGCCAAGGGCGGGATGTTCCGCTCGCGCGCCCACCTGCTCCTCAATCTGAAGCTGGCCGGCCACAGCGTGGAGGCCCCGAAGTGAGCGACGGCCCCCGCTACCGCGTGCCGTTCCGCCGGCGCCGCGACGGGCGGACCGACTACCGCCATCGCCTCCGCTTGCTGCTGTCCGACCAGCCGCGCGCCGTGGTCCGTCTCTCCAACTCCCATATCCGCGTCAGCGTGACCGTCTTCGACCCGGTCGGCGACCGCGTCGTCGCGCAGGCCGAGTCGAAGGAGCTCGCCGGCATCGGCTTCCCGGCCGGCAGCCTGTCCTCCACCCCGGCGGCCTATCTGACCGGCTACCTGGCCGCGCTCCGTGCCAAGCAGGGCGGCGCGACCGACGCGATCCTGGACACGGGCCGGCGCCACACGACCGAAGGCGGCCGGCTGCTCGGCGCGCTCAAGGGGATGCTCGACGCCGGCATGCAGATCCCGCACGGCGAAGTGCCCTTCCCGACGGCCGACCGGCTGAACGGCAAGCACCTCCCCAAGCCGCTCGGCGAGCCGCTCGAGAGCTACAAGGGCCGGCTCCCCGGCCTGCTGAAGAGCCCCGGAGCGGCGGCATGAGCGCGATGGCCGCGCCCGCCCCCACCGGCCCGCCGACGGCCGGCCCGGGCGGACCCCCGGGCGCCCCGGCGCCGCCGCCGTGGGTG
>DASYZY010000095.1:0-6406 GCA_035945735.1 Thermoplasmata archaeon | reverse complement strand
GAGCCAGCAGCTCGGTGGAGAGCAGGATCACCTCGCGACGGCGGGGCAGGTGGCGGCCGTCGAGCTCGAGCAGCGTGAAGGAGAACGCCTCCGGCCGGGGCGAGTCCAGCGCCCGCAGGGAGGTCGCCACCGCCGGTCGGGGGAGCGAGGCGGGCCACGGGAGCTCGTCGCTCCGGTAGAGTAGGAGGAACCCGCGGCCGACGGCCTGGTTCAGCAGGAAGGCCGCGAGGAGCAGGGCGAAGGCGCCGAGGCCGCCCCAGAGCCAGATGCGGGCGGCGGCGGGCGCGAGCAGCAGCTGCGGCGCCCGCGCGAGCTGCTCGACCGCCCCCCAGCCACCGTGGGCGACCACCCAGGCGAGCGCCGTGGTCGCGAGCAGCGCCCAGAGGGCCACGAACGTGGCGGCGAGCCGGAGGATCCGTTCGGAGGTGCTCCGACGGACCGCGAGCAGCAGTACGACCCCCATCCCGGCCCAGAGAAGGACGGGAACCGAGAGCAGCGGTAGCTCGAGGCTCTCCATGCCGGAGCGAGTGCGTGCCTACCCTTTGGTCCGTCGCTTCGAGCCGTTCCGGTCTTCCGGCCGGATCCGCTCGAGCTCCTCGCCCAGGTGGACTACCCCCGTGGGGCCGAACAGCGCGACCACCCCTTTGAGCATATGCCTCAGGTACTTCCGTTCGAAGTTCACCGCGCGGTAGACGTAGCGCACTCCGCCCTGGCAGGGCTCGCGCCGGCGCCGCACGAACCCCTTGGCGTGCAGCCGGCTCAGGATGGTGGCGACCGTCGTGTACGCCACCTCGACCCCGCGGCGCTCGAGCCTCGTGCGCAGCTCCTTGGCCGAAGCCGCGCCCTCCGCCCGGAGCGCCCCGAGCACTTCCGACTCGAGCGATCCTAGCATCCGGGTGCTCGATTAGGCGCGCCCGGTTCTTTTAACGCCCCCGCTCGAATCGAACGCACCGCACCGTATCCGTGGGGTCCGAACGGGCGCCGGTCCGGGGCGCGCCGCGAGCCCTTATCTCGGGGTCCGGATGGACCGTCCGATGGGGAGCTCTCCGCCGGTCCTGGGCTCCATCCTCGACGCGATCGGCCACACGCCGGTCGTGCCGTTGACCCATGTGGCCCGCGGCCTGCCGTACACCGTCCTGGCGAAGCTCGAGTACCTCAATCCGGGCGGCTCGGTCAAGGATCGGATCGCGCCGGCGATGGTCGATGCGGCCGAGGCCGCCGGCGCGCTCAAGCCGGGGGGGACCATCGTCGAGGCGACGAGCGGCAACACCGGCGTCGGCCTGGCGCTCGTCGCCGCGGTGCGGGGCTACCGGTGCGTCTTCGTGCTGCCGGACAAGATGAGCTCGGAGAAGGTGCGGCTCCTGCGGGCCTACGGGGCTCGCGTCGTGATCACGCCGAGCGGCCTCGCCCCCGATCACCCGATGAGCCACTACTCGGTGGCGCGGCGGCTGGCCCAGGAGATCCCCAACGCCTGCTACCCGAACCAGTACGCCAACGCGGCCAACCCCGACGCGCACGAGCGGACCACCGGCCCCGAGATCGACCAGCAGGGCGGCGAGAAGCTCGCCGCGGTGGTCTGCACGGTGGGCACCGGCGGCACCGTGAGCGGCGTCGGCCGCTACTTCAAGAAGCACCGACCCTCGGTCCGGATCGTCGGCGTGGACCCCCGGGGATCGGTCCTCGCGCCGTACTACGCAAGCCATGAGCTGGTCAAGGCGCATCCCTACAAGGTCGAAGGCATCGGGGAGGACATGATCCCGAAGACCGTCGACTTCTCGGTCATCGACCGGTTCGTCCAGGTCGACGACAAGGAGTCGTTCCTGATGGCGCGCCGGCTGAGCCGCGAGGAGGGGCTGTTCGCCGGCGGCTCCGCCGGCTCGGCCGTTGCTGGCGCCCTCGCCTGGCTCAAGGAGCGCCCCCTGCCCGACGGGGCGAGCGTCGTCGTGCTGCTGCCGGACTCGGGCGACCGGTACCTGTCGAAGTTCTACTCCGACGACTGGATGCGCGAGAACCGCTTCCTCGACGCTGGCGCGACCGCCGGCACGCTGCTGCTCGCCAAGGAGTTCGGCCCCCCGATCGTCGCCGTCGATCCCACGACGATCGTGCGGGACGCGCTCGCGCTGCTGCGCCACCACGGCATCGGGCAGATGCCGGTCCTCGCCGGGCGCGAGAACGTCGGCGCCCTCTCCGAGGAGGAGATCCTTCGCGCCGTGCTCTCGGACCAGACCGCCATGGAGCGCACCGTCGCCTCGCTGGTCGGCCCCCCCTTCGGCGAAGTGGACCGGGAGGACCCGGTCGGCGACCTCCTCCGGCGCTTCCGGGAGGAGCGCGCGCTCCTGGTCCGCGACCGGGCCAACGGCGAGGTCGTAGGTCTGCTCACCCGGCACGACCTGCTCAGCTACATCTCCAGCGCCGGAGGGACCGATGCGGTTTGACACGCGGCTCCTGCACGACGGACCGCCGACGGACCCGGCGACGGGGGGCGTCAACCCGCCCATCGTGCTGTCGAGCACCTTCGCGCAGTCGGCGCCCAACCGGAACAAGGGCTACGTCTACTCCCGGAGCGGGAACCCGACCCGGGCCCAGCTCGAGGCGCTGCTCGCGCGGCTCGAGGGCGGGCACACCGGGCTCGCCTTCTCCTCGGGGCTCGGGGCGCTCGCCACGCTGCTCGAGCACTTCCCGACCGGCTCCCGGATCGTCGCCGGTGACGACCTGTACGGGGGCACCTGGCGGCTGCTCGAGCACCACCGGCGCCAGTTCGGGATCGTGCCGGTCTACGTCGACACCCGCGACACGAGGCTCGTGGCCCACGAGCTGGCCCGCGCCCCCACGGCTATGCTCTACCTGGAGACGCCCTCGAACCCGCTGCTCCGGCTCGCCGACATCGCGGCGCTCTCCCGGGCGGCCCACGCCCGCCGCGCCATCGTGGCCGTGGACAACACCTTCGCGACCCCGGCGCTCCAACGTCCGCTCGAGCTCGGCGCCGATGTGGTGCTCCACTCCACCACCAAGTACCTGGGCGGCCACTCCGACATCATCGGTGGGGCGCTGATCGCCCGGCGGCGCGCGCTCGGCGCGCGGCTCGCCTGGCTCCAGAACGCCGTCGGCGCCGTGCCCAGTCCGGTCGACTGCTTCCTCGTCGTTCGCGGGATCCGCACGCTCGGCGTGCGGATGCGCCAGCACGAGATCGGCGCTCGCGCCGTGGCCGAGACGCTCGCGCGCTCGCCCAAGGTCCGTTCGGTCCACTACCCTGGGCTCGCGAGCGAGCCGCAGCGCTCGCTCGCCCGGCGCCAGATGTCCGGCGGCGGCGGCATGCTCAGCGCCGATCTGCGGGGGGGACAGAAGGCCGCGCTCCGGTTCCTGCGCGCGCTGCGCGTGTTCACCCTCGCTGAGAGCCTGGGGGGCGTCGAGTCGCTCATCGACCACCCGGCGTCGATGACCCACGCGAGCGTCCCCCGCGCCGAGCGCGAGGCCCACGGGGTCGGCGACGGCCTGCTCCGCTTCTCCTGCGGGATCGAGGACGCGGCCGATCTCGTCGAGGACGTCGCCGGCGCGCTCCGTCGGGTCTAGCGATGCGCCGCTTCAGCGTCTACGACTCGCTCCACCGCGGCGTACGGCTCTTCGTGCCGATCCACCCGCCGAGGGTGGGGCTGTTCGTCTGCGGGCTTACGCCGTATGCCGACGCCCACATCGGCCACGCCCGGACCGCGGTCACCTTCGACGTCGTGGCCCGGGCGATCCGCTACTGGGGGTATCGGCTGTTCTACGTGCAGAACGTCACGAACCTCGACGACCATCTGGTCGACAAGGGCGCCGAGCTCGGCGTGGGTCCGCTCGAGCTCGCCGAGCGGAAGTTCGCCGAGTTCCGACGCTCGCTCGACGAGCTGGGGGTCCGCTCCGTCGACCTCTACCCGTTCGCGACCGATTACCTGGCGGAAATCCTCACCCAGATCCGGACGCTCGTCGACAGGGGCTTCGCCTACCCGGCGGAGGGCAGCGTCTACTACGAAGTGGCGAAGTTCCCGAACTACGGCAAGCTCTCCGGCCAGCGGCGGGAGGAGCAGCGCCCGGGTACCCGGGTCGAGGTCGAACCGGGAAAACGGGCCCCGGAGGACTTCGTGATCTGGAAGGCGGCCCGGCCCGGCGAACCGTCGTGGGAGTCGCCGTGGGGGCCCGGTCGGCCCGGCTGGCACATCGAGGACACCGCGATCACCGAGCGGCTGCTCGGGGCCCGGTACGACCTCCATGGTGGCGGCCTCGAGCTCAAGTTCCCGCACCATGAGGGCGAGATCGCGCTGGCCGAGGCCGCCACCGGCCAGAGCCCCCTCGTGAACTACTGGATGCACGCCGGCCTGCTCACCCTCAAGGGCGAGAAGATGGCCAAGTCGCTCGGCAACGTCGTCCCGTTGGCCGCCGCTCTCGAACAGTACGGCGCCGAGACCCTCCGCTTCTTCTTCGTGAACGCCCACTACCGCTCGCCGCTGGACTTCGAGGCCGGCAAGAGCTTGGAGGAGGCCGCCGAGGCGCTCGACCGCCTCCGCCGTCCCCTCGAGCGGCTACGCGCGGCGCGCTCGGGCCGAGGCGGCCGAGCGGGAGGCGCGGATCTCCACGGGAAGGTCGAGCTCGAGGCCGTCGAAGTGCTGGAGAAGCTCGATGCGGCGCTCGCCGACGACTTCAACACACGGGAAGCGGTCGCCCAGCTCTACCTCTGGGGGCGGCGCGTGACCGAGGTCGCCCCGGCTCCGGACGAGCTCTCGTCGGCAGCGCTCGACTCGCTCGAAGCCCCCTACGCCTGGGCGGCCGAGGTGCTCGGCTTGTTCGGGGCCCCCCCGGCCCCCAGCGACCGCTCCCTCGACGGCGCCGTCGAGGTCGCGCTCGCGGCCCGCCGCCGCGCTCGGGCGCGGGGCGACTTCGCCGAATCGGACCGCATCCGTGCCGAGCTGCGCGACGCCGGCATCGAGGTCGAGGACGAGGGCGAGCGGACCCGCTGGCGCCGGCGGGCCCCGGACCGGGCGTGATCGGCTTCGGCTTTGCCGAGCACGGGGGGCCCGAGCGGCTCGGCCCCGTCGAGATCCCGGATCCCCGGCCGGGTCCGGGCGAGATGCGGGTCGAGCTCCGGGCCTCGGCGTTCAATCGCCTGGACCGGTTCGTCCTCGAGGGGATGCCGGGCGTCCACGTCGACCGACCCCACGTGCTCGGCTCGGACGGCGCCGGCCTCGTCGCCGAGCTTGGGACCGGTGTGGAGGGCTTCCGGGTCGGCCAGCCCGTACTGCTCAACCCGGGAATCTGGGATACGACCTGCGAGGCGTGCCGACGGGGGGACGAAGCGCTGTGCCGGAACCTCCGGATCCTCGGTGAGCACACGCAGGGAACGATGGCCGGTTCGGTCGTTCTCCCGGCGCGCAACGTCCACCCCAAGCCGCCCGAGCTGGGGTTCGCCGAGGCGGCGGCGCTGCCGCTCGCCTACCAGACCGCCTGGCGCGCGCTGCGCACCGTGGGCGAGCTGCGGCCGGGCGAGCGGGTCGCGATCATCGGTGCCGGCGGTGCCGTCGCGCCGGCGGCGCTCCAGGTCGCCCACGGAGCCGGGGCGATCGTGAGCGTCTTCTCGCGCTCACCGGACAAGCTCGAACGGGCGGCGCGCCTCGGCGCCGACCACGGCATCGCCCTCGTGGCGACGACCCCGCTCGACGCGCAGCTGTGGGCGGCGAGCGACAAGCGCGGCTTCGATGTGATCTTCGATTCGGTCGGAGCTTCGACCGTCCCCCGGACGCTACGGGGGCTGGCCCGCGGCGGCCGCCTGGTCGTCATCGGGGCCTCCACCGGACCGATGGCCGAGATCGACCTCCGGACCCTGTTCTGGCGCCAGGCGTCGATCCGGGGCAGCACCATGGCCGGTGCCGCGGAGTTCGCCGCGATGCTCGCCGGCGTCGCCCGGGGGGAGCTCCGGCCGGTCATCGACTCGACCTTCGACCTCGGCCGAGCGCGCGAAGCGTTCGACCGCTTCGCGGGCGGCGAGGCCTTCGGCAAGGTCGTCGTGACCCACGGCAGCTGAGGGTCCCGAATTCTGCGCAGGTACGAGCCCCGCGCTCCCCGCGGATGGCCGCGAGCCGGCCCAGTTGGACGCACGGTCGGCGAGCCACCGCCGTAGCCGGAGATTCATTTTTATACCACGAGCCCACCTTTAATTCGACCGTGGACCGGTCTCCGGACTGGTCGCGGTTCGTACGTCTAGGGGTGTTTGTAGTGTTGAAGCGAAGCGACGTCGTTCGTAGCCTACCCCTTCTCCTTCTCGGACTGCTCCTGATCCCCTCGGGCGCGTTGGCCAGCGCCTCGCCGGCCCTCCCGGCCCCGCATGCGGCCCCCCTCGCCCACCCGGCCGCCACCCACGGGGACCTGATCGTCGACC
>DASYZY010000094.1:0-3143 GCA_035945735.1 Thermoplasmata archaeon | reverse complement strand
GGGCTCCCTCGCGAGACCGAGCTCGTGGAGGCCCACCAGCTCGGCCTCCAGACGGGCGTGCGACAGCCCGAAGAGCGCCGCGAGTCGCTCGGGGCGCAGGCGGGAGAGGACGATCCCCTCGTGCAGGAGCGTCGTGCTCGTGACGTGCTGAGCGGCCCCGCCGAGCACCCGGCCAGCGGAGTCGAGGACCTCGCCCCGGGCCCCCAGGAGGCACAGCTCCGGTTCGCTGCCGGCCGAGGCCCTCCAACGGGCGGAGACGCGGGACCGTGCGAGCCACTCGACGACCCCCGCGCCCAGAGGGGCGTACGCCGAGCCGAATCGGCGGCCCACCAGGACGTCCGTCCTGGGCAGGATCACGGCCCAGGCCAGGTCACCTTCACCGAAGAACACCCCCGTCCCGCCGGATCCCCGACGAAGCAAGGGGATGCCGGCGGCGCGAGCCCGCTGCGCGGAGGGTACGTCCTCGCGCTGCGAGGCGCCCAACGTGAGCGCCTCGTCGGCCAGCCACGAGACCTGGATCTGAGGGACCCCGGCGCGGAGCGCCGCCTCGTGGCTCTCCAGCATCGCATGGACGCTGAGCCGTCGCACCGGAGCGCGAGCGAGAGGCCGGGCCGCCACGAACGGGTTCACGTGAACGGGCGCTTTCCGCTTTCGCCGAGGTTACGATTCTACTAAATCCGCCTGCGGTAGTTGGGGGCGCCGGTGGCATCGCGCCGCCTAGCCGACGGACATGGCCGAACTCACCTCCTTCTCTCTCCACCCCGGTGAGCGGGCGCCCCCGTTCGCGCTGCCGGGCGTCGACGGGCGATCGCATACGCTCGACGACTTCCGGGACTCCCGGTTCCTCGTCGTGACCTTCTGGTGCAACCACTGCCCGTACGTTCGAGCGTGGGAGGACCGTCTCATCGCGCTGGCCCGCGAGTACGGCCCCCGGGGGGTCGGCTTTGTCGCCATCAACGCCAACGAGACCGAGCATTTTCCCGACGACCGGTTCGAGATGATGGTCGCGCGCGCGAAGGAGAAGGCCTACCCCTTCCCCTACCTCCGGGACGATCCACAGCAGGTCGCCCACGCCTACGGCGCGCTCGTCACACCGCACCCGATGCTATTCGGCCCGGACCGGAAACTGCTGTTCCAGGGCCGGATCGACGACTCGCACGACCACCCCGAGCGCGTCCGCCACGCGTACCTGAAGCGGGCGCTCGACCAGGCGCTGGCCGGCCAGCCGATCGAGCCGAGCGAGCTACCGGTGCTCGGCTGCTCGGTGAAGTGGCGGGCGTGAGCGTCGCCTCTCCCCGACGGGACGCCGAGGCGGGCTAGCTCGGATCGCCTCGACCCGCTTCTCGAATCTTTGGCGGAGGTCGTCGCGGACGGGCGCACCGGCCCGGTCCATGCGGGCGGCGATCGCCAGCTTGCCGGCGAGGGCGCGGGCCATCCGGCCCCGCTGCGCCCGCGGCGCGGAGTGGAGGCTGGGATGGAGGAAGATGAGCCCATGCCGCGGAGGCGGGGCGCGTCCGCGCAAGTGCTCGAAGAACGCCTTCTCGGCGCCGAGGACCTGGACGGTGCTCGCCGGCATCCGGGCGAGCCGGTCCAGCCCTCCCGCCTGGGAGATCATCCGGGCCGCGAGCTTGGGGCCGAGCAGCGCGCAGAGGTTGGGCGCGGTCTGCGGCAGGGCCGATTCCAGCTGACGAGCGATCTCTCGATGGGTGCGCTGGACCTCATCGCGCACCGCCTCCAACGAGGCCCGCGCACCGTCGAGCCCCTGCGGCCGATGTCCGGTCCCCGTCGGGTCCGAGTCGGCTGGGGCCGAGGGGCGGTCGGTCCAGCTCTCGAGCCGCTCCTCGAGCCGGTTCTCCACATCTTCGAGCTCCTCGAGCGCCCGAGACGCTTCGATGATCGAGAGGGACGGATCCCAACCCCGACCGAGCTCGGCCTGGGCGGAGGCCAGGAGCAACGTGCGGAGCAGTCCGGGCGCCAATCCATGTTCCTCGGGAGGGAAAGCCGGCTCCGGAACTGCGTCGAAGCGAGGGCCGAAGGGAACGAGGCGCCGATCCCGGGTGGTCATCCGCTCCGTCGCATGCTCCTCCAGCAGGCGGGCCTCCTCCGGGGTGAGGCGCCCGGCGCGGCGGAGTTCGAGTCGCTCTAGGAGGGCCGCGGGGTCTGTGGGCGAAGGGTACGCCCCCACGACCGACCTCCCCTCGACGAGGAAGGCTCCGAACCAGGTGGTCACCACGTGCGTCATCGTGGATCACCCAAGGTAGGGGCCGGAGTTCACGCTCACTTCTCCCTCGAAACCGGGTCGGCTCAAATAGACGGCCCCGCTGCGCGCGCCGTGGCGGCTTCCAGCGCTGCGGCGAGCCTCGCGCGGATCGAGCGACGCGGACCGGTGGCGCTGCTGTGGATCGACCACCCGCCGGTGAACGTACTGAGCGCCCCGGTGCTCGAGGCGATCCGGGGCCGGCTCCGCGAGATCGATGCGGACCCGTCGATCCGGTCCGTCGTGCTCCTAGGCGTCACCGAGAAGGCGTTCGCCGCCGGGGCGGACATCCGGGAGATGGCCCCGATGAGCCCGGCACAGGCCCGAGTCCACGGTGGGCGCGGGCAGGAGGTGACGCGGGCCATCGAGCGGCTACCGATCCCGGTTATCGCGGCGGTGCACGGGGTCTGCCTGGGGGGAGCCAACGAGCTGGCCCTCGCCTGCGACTTCGTCGTCGCCAGTACGGACGCGATCTTCGGCCAGCCGGAGATTCGTCTGGGCATCATCCCGGGCTGGGGAGGCACCCGACGTCTGCCGCGACGGATCGGCGCCGCGCGGGCCCGGGACTGGATTCTCACCGGCCGGCAGGTCCCGGCCGCCGAGGCCGAGGCCGCCGGCTGGGTCTATCGCGTAGTGCCCCGGGCGGAGCTGCTCCCAACCGCGATGGTGCTCGCCGAGGAGCTGGCCCGCCAGCCCTCGCTGCCGATGGCGGCGGCGAAGTACGCGCTCAATGGCGCGATCGACCCGGCAATGGACGCCGGGCTTCGCTACGAGCTCGGTCTCTGGGTACGGCTCTTCGGCTCGCCCGATCAGCGGGAGGGCATGACGGCCTTCCTCGAGAAGCGCCCTTCGAAGTACGCCGGCCGGACCGATTGGGCCGCGCTCT
>DASYZY010000093.1:0-13171 GCA_035945735.1 Thermoplasmata archaeon | reverse complement strand
GCCACCGGATCCGGCGAGCTCCCGCACGCTGCGCCGCAGCGCGTCCGTGAGCGTACCGGCGGGGTTGCGGACCTTGCGCAGGCCGCGGGCCTTGAGCGCGGCAAAAGCCCGCCGCGGAACGGGCTCGTTCCGCCGGGTCTTGTAGTCGACGATCCCGATCAGCGGCAGGTGATCGAGCCGGAGCGCGAGCTCGGTCACCCGGTCGCCGCAGCTCCCGAAGATCCCGAGCCGCTTCAGCCGGCGCTCGGCTTCCGGACCGGAGAAGACCGGGCCGTACTCCTCGGCGAGCGCGGGGCGCAGCGCCTCGGGGACGACCCAGACGGTCTCCTCACTTGACCCGGAGCGCGTAGCGGCCCGCGGCATGGATCCCGAGCTTCCGGGCGATCTCCGACTTCTCCGGGTCGATGACGAGGAGATAGCCCTGCCACTCGCGCGAGGTCTCGCCCCCGCACCGGGGGCATTTGGCCAGATCGGTGACGGTGTGGCAGTTCTTGCAGGCCTTGAGGCTCATCATGCGGCGGTGCCTCCGGCGGCCGGCGCGGCCGCCTTGGCCGCCGGCTTCGCGGCGGGCTTGGCCGGCGCCTCCTTCTTGGAGGGCGCGGGCTTCTTGCCGGTCTTCTCCTCGGCCTTGCGGTGGGCCTCGACGATCCACTCCAGCCGGCCGAGACCGGTCTGGCGCATCGTGAGCCCGATGCGGCTGTCGCGGGGCGAGATCTCGGAGAGCGAGAGCGAGACGATCCGGGCGCGGACCTTGTAGCCGACCTTGAGGTCGCGCTTGGTCTCCACGCCCACGAGCCGCTGGTTGTGCTCGTCGATGTTGACCCGGTCGTCCATGATCTGGCTCACGTGGATGAGCCCGTCGAGCGGGCCGAACCGGACGAAGGCGCCGAACTTCCGGATCTCCACGACCGAGCCCTCGATGACCTCCTGCAGCTCCGGCCGGAACAGGAGCGCGCGGTACTCGACCTCCTGGTAGACGCCGCCGTCGCCGTGGATGATGTGGCCCTCGCCGAGCGGCTTCACGTCCTGGATGGTGACGGTCAGGTTCTGGCCATCGACCAGCTTGCCCTCGAACTGCTGCTGAGCAAGCTCGCTGATGGCGGTCTCGAGCTTGACCCCGAGCCGGTCCGGCGGGATCCGGACGACGTCCCGCCGCTCGTCGAGATAATACATCGGCGGGCGGCGACCGAGATGGTCTATATCATACTTGCGCGAGCGGAAACGCCCTGGGAACCGGCGCGCGTCGACAGGGGCCTACGGACGAGGGGTGGCGGCGGAGGAAGGCGGCGCGGGAAGCATCGATCGGTCGGTGAGCGCGATCGAGCTCGCTCCATCGGGGGCGAGCTCGAACATCGCTCGGATGGCGTCGATGTTCTCCGGCACTACGATCGACTCCTGATGGATCCCTTGGAAGAAGCGGAGGTCGGCGCCCCGCAGCGAGAGCCCCTCCTCCCACAGCACGTTCTCCGGGACGTCGGCCCGGCCCGAGGCGCGGTCGCGTGCGAACTCCATCACTTGCGGGGTGCCGTCGACGTGCTCCCACTTGCGGAACAGGCGGAAGCGAGGGGCCGCCCGGAAGGCCGCGAGAACGTCGGACGCCGACGCAGGCGGCCGCTCGAGGCGGACATGGTTGGCGTGCACGTGCATCAAGGTCGTGGGGACGACGAGCGCCATCGTCGAGATGCGCAGATCCGGGAAGATCGTCTGGACATCGGGTCCGTGGTGGGAGGGGATCTTCATCGCCGGCAGGATCCCGTTCACCGGACCCCGCTGCGTCTCGGCCGGATCGGCGGCGCGGCGCACGAGGGTCGCCTCCCAGTCGACGACCCCGAAGCTCGCGCGAAGCACGGCCGCGGCCCGGGCGAGCCCGGTGGTATTGCACGAGACGACCCGGACGGTGCGCTTGCCCTTGGCGGCGGCGTAGTTGCCCGCGGCGTTGAACGAGACCTCGGCCACATCGGCGGCCTCCCCGCCCTGGAAGATCGCGCGGACACCGGCCTGGCGGTAGGTCTCGGCGTTCTGCTTCCCCACGCTCTCGGGAGCACAGTCCACGACGACGTCGGAGCCGCGAAGCATGTCGTCGAGCCGCCCGGCGACCGCGATCCCGGCGGTATGGAAGGCGGCGGCGTCCCCCTCTCCGGCCACGAAGATCGGGTAGCCCCGGGCCTGCGCGATCTCGGCCTCGAAGTTGGGGCGCGTCTTGGCGATCCCGACGAGCCGCAGGTCGGGCTGGAGCGCTACCGCGTCGGCGACCCGCTTGCCGATGGTGCCGTACCCGTTGACGGAAACGCGGACCGTCGGCATGGGAACCGCGCGAGCCCGGACGCTGTTATAGGGCTTCGCCGCAGCCTCGAGCCGCGGGCTTTCGTCGACGGTCCCGAGCGAACCCTTTAACCGAGTGGCTCTCACCGGCCGAGCGATGGAGTTCGAGCTGAGC
Source organism: Thermoplasmata archaeon (assembly GCA_035945735.1). GTDB lineage: Archaea > Thermoplasmatota > Thermoplasmata > Lutacidiplasmatales > UBA184 > JAKIVR01. Next base: position 10,734 of record DASYZY010000093.1, on the reverse strand, counting down.
CCGGAGGAGCGGGCCTTCCAGTCCGCGGTCCGGAAGTTCGGCGACTCGGTCCTCCGACCGAACGAGAAGCGCATCGACTCCGAGGGCCGGATCCCGCCGGAGGTGCTGCGAGCGATGGCCGACCTCGGCCTGCTGGCCATGCCGGTGCCGGTCCAGTACGGGGGCATCGGCGCCTCCGCCGTGCTCACGGAACTCGCGGCCGAGGAGGTCGGCCGGGGCGACTTCTCGATGGCCACCGCCGTGTTCTTCCTGCTCGAAGCCGGCTGGGGCAGCATCCTCGCCAAGCACGGGACGGAGGAGGCGCGTCGCGAGATCCTCCCGCCCGTCTGCAAGGGCGAGGCGTTCCTAGGGATCGGCACCACCGAGCCCTCCGGCGGGAGCGACCTCGCGCGCCTCAAGACCGAGGGGCGCCGGGACGGCAAGGAGTTCCGGCTCCGCGGGGAGAAGGCCTTCCTCTCCGGCGTGGAGGAAGCCAAGGCGCTCGGCGGGGGTCACCTCACCCTCGTCCGGGACGGCCCGGGGGACGGGTTCCACTTCCTGTACGTGCCGACGCGCAGTGCCGGCATCTCCACCCGCAAGTTCGAGAACATGGGCCGGATGGGCATCTCCACCGGGGGGATCGTCTACGACGACGTCCGCGTGCCCGAGCGCTACCTGGTGGGCCGGGAGGGCCACGGCTTCTCGGTCGCGATGGAGGGCTTCTCGGTCGCCCGCACTTTCGTCGCGGCCGCCTGCGTCGGGGCGGCCGAGCGCGCCCTCGAGATCGGCGCCGAGTGGATCAAGCACCGCGAGGTCTTCGGCCAGCCGCTCGCCAAGTTCGAGGCGATCCAGTTCGAGTACGTCGACCTGTTCGTCCAGGTCGAAGCGGTCAAGTGGCAGTGCCGCCGCGCGGCCTGGCTGCTGGACCAGTACGCGGCCGGAAACATCGCGCTCCGCTCCGAGGTGGACCGGACGGTCGCCTCGGTCAAGCTCGCCGCCCCGCAGATCGCGTTCGACACTGTTCGGCGCGCGATGATGTGGTTCGGCGCCGCCGGCTACACGAAGGAGGTCGGCCTCGAGCTCGGGTTCCGCGGCATCATGTCCTACCTCGTCGGGGCCGAGGGCGGGCTCAACGTCATGCGGATCATCCTCGGCCGCGAGCTCCTCGGGAAGGAGTACGTCCCGTACAAGTAGCGGGCCGGCCGGCGCCCGCCGCCTCGAGGAGCGCGCCTTCCACGCCTGGCTCGCCCGGACCTCCCGGGCGCGGCCGGAGGTCCCACTTCCGATCGGGGACGACGCGGCGGCGCTGCAGCTCGGGCCCGGTGCCGGTCGGCTCCTTCTGACGAGCGACGTCTTCACCGAGGGGTTTCATTTCGTTGCCGACACCGCACCCCGGACCATAGGCCGGGCGATCGTGGGGGCCAACGCGAGCGACCTTGCCGCGAAGGGAGGGACCCCCGTCGCCTTCCTCCTGGATCTCGGGCTCCCGCCGGGAACCCGCGAGCGGTGGGCAAGAGCCGTGGTCTCGGGGGCCCGGGGCGAGTTGAAGCGGATCGGGGGCGAGCTCGTCGGAGGCGACACGAAGCCCTCGGCCTCCCGGTTCGTCGCCGGGGCATTCCTGGGGGTGACGCGCTCGCGCCGGCTCGCGCCGCGCTCGGGCGCCCGGCCTGGCGACGTGCTCGCCCTGACCGGTACGGTCGGCGCGCCGGGATGGGCGGCCCTCCGGCGGGGAGACTGTGGACCGAACGAGGGCTCGGTCCGGGCGCTGCTCCGCATTCGTCCGCGTCTCGAGGAGGGGAGGGAGCTGGTCGGCTCGGCCCACGCGATGATGGACACCTCCGACGGCTTCGCCGAATCGGCTCGGATCCTCGCGGCGGCCAGCCGGTGCCGGGTCGTGGTCGAGGAGGACGAACTGCCGTGGGACCCGCGGCTCGGATCCGACAGTATGGGTCGGGCCCGACGACTCGCCCTCGCAGCCTACGGCGGAGAGTACGAGTTGATGGCCGCCCTGCCGCCCTCGGCATTCCCCCGGCTCGCCTCCCGGCTCCGAGCGCGCGGTCTCGCTCCGCTCCACCGGATCGGCCGGGTCGAAGCGGGCACCGGCGCCTGGATCGAGCACGGCAGCCCACGGCGCGCGATGCCGCGGAGTTCGTGGGATCCCTGGGGGTAGCGGCCCGCGCCGGGCGGGAGCGCCGGTCGCGCCCTCGAGAACGGCGAATCCGCAGGGCAGAATTCAAGTAGGGAACCGGTCGTCCCCGCCCACCCCGAGGCTACCATACATGCCAGGCAACGCAGCTGCCATCAATCCGTTTGAGACGGCGAAGAAGCAGGTCGACATCGTCTGCGACCTCATCGGCCTGAACGGCGGGGTGCGCGAGATCCTCAAGCATCCCAAGCGCGAGCTCTCCGTCAACTTCCCCGTCCGGATGGACGACGGCAGCTACCGCGTCTTCTCCGGATTCCGCGTCCAGTACAACATGGCCCGGGGCCCGACCAAGGGCGGCATCCGCTACCACCCCAACGTCACGCTCGACGAGGTGCGGGCGCTGGCGGCCTGGATGACCTGGAAGTGCGCGGTCGTCAACCTGCCGTACGGCGGCGCCAAGGGCGGCGTCATCTGCGACCCCAAGCACATGAGCCAGGGCGAGCTCGAGCGGCTCACCCGGCGCTACGCCAGCGAGATCGCCCCGCTCATCGGCCCCGAGATGGACATCCCGGCGCCCGACGTGTACACCGACAGCCAGACGATGGCCTGGATCATGGACACCTACTCGGCGCTCAAGGGCTACTCCGTGCCGGGCGTCATTACCGGCAAGCCGATCTCCCTCGGCGGCAGCGAGGGGCGCGGCGAGGCAACCGGCCGCGGCTGCGCCTACGTCATCCGCGAGGCCGCCCCGCACGCCAAGGTCAAGGTCAAGGGCGGCACCGTGGCCGTCCAGGGCTTCGGTAACGCCGGCTCGATCGCGGTCCGCATCCTCCAGGACGAACAGGGCGCGAAGCTCGTCGCGGCCTCCGACACCCGGGGCGCGATCCACGCGCCGGCCGGCATGAACGCCACCGCGCTCGAGGAGCACAAGAAGAAGACCGGCTCGGTCGTCGGCTTCCCCGGCTCCAAACCCATCTCCAACGAGGAGCTCCTGGCGCTGGACGTCGACATCCTGATCCCCGCGGCGCTCGAGAACCAGATCACCCAGGCCAACGCCGACAAGGTCCGGGCCAAGATCGTGGCCGAGGCCGCCAACGGCCCCACGACCCCCGAGGCCGACTCGATCCTCTTCGAGCGGAAGGTGACCGTGCTGCCGGATGTGCTCGCCAACGCCGGCGGCGTCACGGTCAGCTACTTCGAGTGGGCGCAGGACATCCAGGGCTTCTTCTGGAGCCTGAAGGAGGTCAACGACCGGCTCGAGCGCGTCATGGTCCGCTCCTACGCCGAGGTCCACGAGGAGGCCGTGAAGCGGAAGGTCCACAACCGTTCGGCCGCCTACGTCGTCGCGATCCAGCGGGTCGTCGACGCGATTCGGCTCCGCGGCATCTACCCGTAGACCGGGCTCCCGTGGAGGAGCTCCCCCGCTGCCGCCGGACCAGCTGGCGGGAGATCGACGCCCTCGCCGACCGGGTCGCGAGCGCCGTCCGGGCCGCGGGCCCGCTCCCGGACACGATCGTCGGGCTCACGCGCGGCGGATGGGTGCCGGCCCGGATGCTCGCCGACCGGCTCGGCGTGAAGAAGATGCTCGCGCTCCGCGCGCAGCACTGGGGCGTCACCGCCACGCCGAGCGGCAAGGCGGTGCTGTCCGAGGCGCTCACCCAGCGGCTCGAGGAACGCAACGTGCTCGTGGTCGACGACATCACCGACACCGGCGAGAGCCTGCAGCTCGCCACCGAGCACCTTAGGACCCTGGGGCCGCGCACCCTGCGCAGCGCGGCCCTGTTGCACATCGCGCATTCAAAGTTCCTCCCCGAGTTCTGGGGGGAGGAGATCCCGCGCGACGCCTGGGTGTGGGTGGTCTTTCCTTGGAACTACTGGGAGGACCTGCGGACGCTCGCCCGCCGCGCCGAGCCCGAAGGGAAGGGTCCGGCCGGGGTACGTCAGCTCCTGCTCGATCGGTGCGGGCTCAAGGTCAGCCTCGCGGACGTGAAGCGCGCCCTCGCCGCCGCGGGCGCGGCGTAGGCTCCGACTAGCTGGGCGCGCCTTCCGGCGCCGACTCTTCGCTGGCGCCGGTCCGCCCCCGGACCCGCTGGGCCAGCAGCGCCGAGGACAGCGTGAGGGCGAAGCCGCTGGCGAAGAAGGCGACGAGGACCCATAGCGGGGGACCGAGCGCGGTGCTCTCGAAGTAGTCGATCATGTTCACGATCCCGTAGGAGAGGAGACCGAGGCCCACGATCGAGATCGTGACGATGGGGTAGCCGGTGCCGATCTTGCGGCTGACGAGGTAGCGGCGCAGCGCCCGGCCGCTCTCCCAGACCTCGCCGCCGACGAACCACCAGAGCAGGCCCGTGGAGATGAACAGCAGCGAGCGGGGCACCGGCGCGGAGCCGGGGTGGCCCACGTACTGGTTGTAGCCCAGCAGGAAGCCGATGGCCACGAGCGCAAGGGAGGTCAGGGCGAAGCCGAAGGCGACCGAGCCCTGCCGGATGTCGGAGGAGGCCGAGCGCAGCGACTCGATGATCATCTCGTCGATGTCGAACGTCCAGGCGACGAGGTAGGCGCCGGAGGCGACCAGCAGCGCGACGATGCCGTACCAGACGACCCCGGCCGCCGCGGCGAGGCCCAGCGCGATGAACAGTAGCGCGACCGGCAGGATCGTCTTGGTCCGGAACTTCGGGTCCTTGAGCGCCCGAACCACGGTGTAGTACGTCGACTCGATGCTGGCGTTCTGCCGGACGTAGACGCGGTGGACCCCGTCGATCCGCACGCGCGAGGCCAGGATCGGGAACAGGTACTCGTCCTCGGCCCCGTCGCTGACGAGGTGGGCCGCCCCGGCCGGGTGGTCCTTGAGGACTTGGTCGAACTGCTCGGCGACCCGGCGGTCGGACAGGATTCCGACCTTGGGCGAGCCGGTGAGGACGACCACCTCCGACTCGTCGCCGTGGCGGCGGATCTCGTCCAGGAGCTGCACGGCGGCGTACATCGCGTTGGTGTCGCAGTCGCCGGGATCGGCGATGCCGAGCTTCGCGGCCGCCTCGAGCACAGCGGCGCGGCCCACGACCGGACCGGGGACGCCGGCCTTGCGGCCGAGGTCGTCGTCACGGTCGACGCAGACGACCAGCCGCATGACCGCTACATGGCTCGCGGCGCCATAAACGCGCTAGGTCGCGCGGAGCGCGACAACGGCTCCCGTCGCGGTGGCGTTATACGCCGAAGGGCTCACCGTCGCTCTCGGATGCCGGAGCTACCCCCCAAGGGCTCGGCGTTCATCGACTGGTACCTCGCGGCCGTCGACGCCGCCGACCTGACGGACAAGCGCTACCCCGTGAAGGGGATGAACGTCTGGACCCGGTACGGGATCCTCGCCCGGCGCCGGCTGGACCGGGTCATGGAAGACGAGATCGAGGCGACCGGCTCCGAGCCGGTCGAGTTCCCGGCCCTGATACCCGAGACCGAGTTCCGCAAAGAGGGCGACCACATCAAGGGCTTCGACGCCCAGGTCTACTGGGTCACCCGGGGCGGCGCGACCCCGCTGGATGTCCCGCTCGTGCTGCGCCCGACGAGCGAGACGGCGATGTACCCGATGTTCAAGCTCTGGGTCCGCTCCCACCAGGACCTGCCGCTCAACCTGTACCAGATCGTCAACACCTTCCGATACGAGACCAAGACCACCCGGCCGTTCCTCCGCGTCCGGGAGATCCACTTCTTCGAGGAGCACTCCTGCCAGGTCGACGAGGCCAAGGCCACCGAGCGGGTCCAGAGCAATCTCGGCGCATTCGCGAAGATGGCCGAGCGGTTCCGCCTGCCGTACCTCGCCATCCGGCGTCCCGAGTGGGACAAGTTCCCGGGCGCCTACTACTCCATCGCGCTCGACATCCCCGTCGGGGGGGCCCGGACGCTCCAGATCGGCTCCATCCACCACTACCGGGAGAACTTCAGCCGCCCGTACGAGATCCAGTACGAGGCCCCGGACGGCGCAAGCCGGTACGTCCACCAGACGACATTCGGCCTGTCGGAGCGGCTGGTCGGCGCGATCGTGGCGGTCCACGGTGACGACCGCGGAATCGCCTTCTCCTCGGACATCGCCCCCTACCAGGTGGTGGTCGTCCCGGTCCCCTCGGCGAAGGGGGCCGACCCGACGCCGTACGCGCGGGAGGCCGCCGCCGAGCTAAGCGCCGCCGGGCTCCGGGTCCACATCGATGAGCGGGGCGACCGGCCCGGCGCGAAGTTCTACTACTGGGAGACCCGGGGCGTTCCGCTGCGACTCGACATCGGACCGCGCGAGGCGGCCGCCGCTCAGGTGAGCGCCGTCAACCGGCTCGGCGCGCGGTCCACGCTCGCGCGGGCCGGACTGGCGGCCTCGGTCCGTAGCGCGCTCGAGCTGTACGACCGGGCGCTCGGCGAGCGGGCGCTCGCCGCCTTCCACGCCTCGGTCGCGCGAGCCGATCGCCTGGACGACCTGCCGGGCTCGACGGCCGTCCGGTTGCTGGGCTGGTGCGGTCGAGAGGAGTGCGGTCACGCGATCGAGCAGAAGATCGATGGGGCGCTCTTGGGGACGATCGAGGGCGTCCCTCCGATCCCGCTCGATGGACCCCCTCCCTGCATCGTGTGCGGCACCCAGGCCGGCGCGCTCTGGGCCGCGGCCGGCCAACCGCTGTAGCCGCGACTAGCGCGGGCCGTGGCTCTCGGGCGGCAGAGGCGGAGTGGGCGGGTTCGGCATGATGAGCCACATGCCGGACAGTCCGCTCAGGAGCAGGACGATGACCACGGCGTAGACGCCGTTGTCCACCCACACACCAAAGGAGAGCCCCCACCAGACGTAGAAGGCGATCGCGGCGACCACGAGTCCGGCAAAGCCCCAGAAGACCGCCCGCCGCGGGAACGGAAGGTCGGCGATCGACCGAGCGTTCTCGCTGGCCCATTCGGCGTCGGAACCGGCCATCGGGCGCGGCCCACCTCGGGCGGGATATTAAGCCGTGCCGACGCGCCGCCGGGCGGCCGCGCTCCTCCGTCGACGCCCGCGCGAGGGTTTATCCGCCGACCGGTCGCTCCTTTTTCCCCTGAGCATGTCGGCGGGCGGGGAGGAGTCGCTCCCGGCGGGTCCAGACGCCGACCCCCGGACCATCTGGGGACCGGAGGAGTTCCGCACCTTGGCCTACGCGAGCGCGATGGGAGGCGACTTCGAGTTCGGCCTGCTCGCCGCCGCGCTCGAGCGGGAACCCGAGCCGCTCGCCGAGCAGCTGGAACGGCTCGTGCGATCCGGGGTCCTGCGCGAGCGCCCCGGAGGCGGTCGGTTCGCCTTCGTGGACGAAGGGCTCCGAGGTCGGATCTACCGGTCGCTCGCCGAAAGCCGGGTCCGGGTGATCCACGGCCGGATCGCCAAAGCGATGGAGCGGACCGGCGGGGAGGCCTCCTCCTCGGCCGAGCTCGGCCGCCACTACTTCCTCGCCCGGATGCCCCAGGAGTCGCACCGGCACAACCTGGCCGCCGCGCGCACGGCCCGGGATGAGCTCCGTCGCGCCGAGGCGGTCCACCACCTTGAGCGGGCGCGGAGCGACCTGCTCCAGCTCGGCGGGGACCGACGCGCGGAGCTCGCCCAGATCGGCCGGGAATTGGGGGAGCTCTACCACGCCCTCGGCGACTTCCCGGCGGCCGACCGGGCGTACTCCGACGCGCTGTCCCGGCTCGAGCCGAACGAGCGGGCGAGCCGAGCCCAGCTCCAGTTCGCCCGGGCCGAGATGGCCTGGGAGGAGCTGCGCCCGAAGGAGGCCGAGACGCTCGGCGAGGAGGCGCTCCTCCTCTACCTGGACCTCGGCGATATCGCCGGCGGCGCGGCGGTCCACCGGCTCCGGTCCCGCATCGCCGCCGAACGCGGTGACGCGCTCACGGCGCTCGACGAGGCGATGCAGGCCTTCGAACTGCTCCGACAGACCGGCGAGCCCGGTGCCACCGGCAAGGCCGGGCTCGAGCTCGCCTCGGCCTTTGCGCGCCTTGGGCCGGAGATGCAGGAGGAGGCGGCGCGGTGGTACGACCGGGCGATCCGGCTCTTGGAGTCCTCGGGAGAGGAGGCCGACCTGATCCGGGCCACGTTCCTCCTCGCCGACCTGGTCGGGTCTCGCGACCCCTCCCTGGCGCTCGAGCACCTCGCCCGCGCGCGCGCGATCGCCGAGCGCTCCCACGAGAGCCGGTGGGAGGCGTGGTCGTACCTGAACGGAACCGAGTTCCACCTCCGGCGGGGCGAGATCGAGGCCGCGGAGCAGGAGGTGCGCCTCGCCACCCGGATGCTCGAGCGGAGCTCCGACCCCAGCGCCGAGACCGGCATCGCGCTGGCCCTCGGCCTCATCGAGGAGCGGCGGGGACAGTGGGAGCAGGCCGAAGGGGAGTTCCGGCGCGCGGCGGAGGGCGCCCGCGAGTTGGGCCTATTGCCGCAACGCGCCGAGGCCGAGTTCCGGCTCGCCCAGCTCCGATTCAAGATGCACCAGCTGGAGGGGGCGCGGGAAGCGTACCGGGCGGCCGAGCGCCACCGGCTTCCCCTGCTTCGGCCCTCGCTCGCGCCGGCCTTCCACGAGCTGGGGGCCGAGCTGGCCGCCGCCACCCCGCCCGCCGCGACCGACTGATCTCGTCGATTTTCGCCCGTCGGATTTATTAGCTCACCTCCCGCACTCCGCTCCCGTGGGCGCCGACGCGTCCCGGGAACTCGAGCGGACGAGCCCGCTCGTCGGCCGCAGCGAGATCCACGACGACCTCCTGAGCGGGCTCGACGCGGTCCGTCAGGGCACCGGCCGGTTCACGCTGCTCCTGGGCGAAAGCGGCGTCGGCAAGAGCACCTTCCTGAAGGCGGTCATCAAGGACGCCGAGGCCCAGGGGTTCCTGACGCTGTACGGCCGGGCGCTCCCGTCGGATCTGCCGCAGCCCTTCGGCCTCCTCCAGGACGTCCTCCGCGCGCTGGGCGAGGGGCGGGTCCGGCGCCCCGAGGCCTCCGAGGCCTCGGTGCTCTCCCTGTTCCTCGCCCCCTTCGAGGCCGACCCGAGCGGGTTGGCCGCGGCCGACCTGGGCTCGCCGAGCGGCGAGTCGGAGGCGAACCGCCTGCTCAGCTACCTCACCGGGCCGCTCGCCCGGGTCGAGGAGAGCCGGACGGCGCTGTTCGACCGCATCGCCGAGTACTTCGAGGAGCTCGCCCGCCAGGACCCGCTGCTGATCGCGCTGGACGACCTGCACTTCGCCGACGAGCTCTCCTTCGAGTTCCTCCGCCACTTCTCCCGCCTCCTCGCCACCCACCGGATCGGGATCCTCGCTGCCACGCTGCCGCCGGCCGAGGCGCCGGCCGCGGTAGGCCCGTTCCTCGAGGAGCTGCTCCGGGAAGGGACCCGGCATCTCACCGTGCGCCGAATGACCGAGCCCGAGGTGGCGCAGTACGCCCGCTGGCTGCTCCGGGGCAAGGAGCCGCCGCGCGAGTCGGTCATGCGCTGGTATTCGCAGACCGAAGGCAATCCGCTCTTCCTCGAGTCGCTCGTGCGGGGCGCCGGCGGCCTCGGGCCGCCGGCCGGCACCGCCGAGTCCCGGGACTTCGAGGACATCCTCCGGGGCCGGGTGCGGGCGCTCTCCGAGCCGGACCGCCGCGTCCTGGTCTACGCGACGATCCTCGGCAAGGAGTTCGACTTTCCCACCCTCGCCGTCGCCGCCGGCGGCTCCGAGGAGGAGCGGCTCGCCGAGAGCGTGGACCGGCTCGTCCATGGCGGGCTCCTGCGTGAGAAGGGCGGCGAGGTCTACGAGTTCGTGAGCGAGCGGATCCGGGCCGAGGCGTACGCCCAGATGACCGAGACGCGGCGCCGCATCCTCCACCGCAAGGTGGCCCGCGCGATCGAGGGGCGCAACCGGAGCGACCCGGCCACCGTCTTCGAGCTCGCCCGGCAGTTCTACCTCGCCCGGGAGGACGCCGCGAGCCTCGAGTACAACCGTCGCTCCGCCGAGCTCGCCTCGCGGGCCTACGCGAACGAGACGGCTGTCGTCCACCTCGAGCGGGCGCTCGAGAGCAGCGCGCGGCTCCCCAAGCCCGACCCCGTGGTCGAGCTCCGCCTCCGGGTCGAGCTCGGCCGGGTGCTCGACGAGTCGGAGGAGTTCGCCCGCTCGTCCACGGTGCTCACCGACGCCGTCGAGCGCAGCCGCAAGGCCGCCGGCCTCGAGGGGGAGCTCGCGCTGGCCCTGCTCTGGCTCGCGCGGACCACCTCCGACCTGGGCCAGTTCGGGCGGGCGCGGGAGCTCGCCACCGAGGCGTACGGGATCCTGGACCGACTGGGGAACCAGCGGGGGCTGCTCGTGGCCCACCGCGTGCTCGGGATCGCCTGCTGGCGGACGGGGGATGTGGAGCAGGCCGAGCAGCACCTGCGCGCGGAGCTCGCGCTCGCCGAATCGGAGGGGGATGTCCGCGAACGCGGCCACGCGCTCATCGACCTCGCCAACGCGCTATTGACCATCGACCGCAGCCGCCTGCCCGAGGCGCTCGAGCTCTACTCGCTCGCCGAAGGGATCTTCGACGAGACCCGGGAGCACTGGGCGCTCGCTCGGGTGCAGATGAACCTGGGCATCCTGTACCACAACATCGGCGATTC
>DASYZY010000092.1:0-5844 GCA_035945735.1 Thermoplasmata archaeon | reverse complement strand
GAAGGTGTAGTCGTGGGGCTGGTAGCCGCTCATGCCCTTCACGGCGACGACCGGGTACTCGTACTGGTTGGAGATGGAGCCGGCGCGCGTGGCGTTCACCGGCGAGCCCATCATCACCGGGAACACCGCCACGCCCCCGCCGCGCCCCCGGCTCAGCGCGCTACCCAGCACCTCGGCCGCCGCGATCGACGCCACCGTGCTGCCGACGCCGACAGCCACGTCCTGGTACTGGAAGGTCGTCGACGCAGAGACCGGCACCACCCAGAAGGGGACGAAGGTGAGCCGCTGCTCCTGCACCTTCGATTCCTCGAAGGCGTGGTGGTGGAACAGCCCCTGGTCGAGGTAGGCCCGGACGACGCCGAGCGCCTGCTCTGGGGCGGTGAGCTTCGGGGTGAGCATCGAGTGCTTGGAGATGTCCTTCCAACCGGAGCCCGAGAGCGAGACGGAGGCGCCGCAGAAGTCGCACGTCACGATCATCTCCCCGAAGACCGGGTGGAGCGGCGCCCCACAGCTCTTGCACTTGAGCTCGACCGGACCGCTCGGCGCAGCTGGGGCGGCCGCCGGCGGCGGGGACGGCGGGCTGGCCCCGATCGGCTTCCCGCAGGAGTAGCAGAACTTCGCCCCGTCCGGGAGCGTCGTTCCGCAGTTCGGACAGTTCATCTCGAAGCCTTCCTCGTCAGGCCGGCATCGCCGTGCCGCAGTTCGGGCAGAACTTCCCGCTCGGGACGGCCGTGCCGCACTTGGGGCAGGCGCGCGGGGCCGGCGCCGGTGCGCCGCAGCTGGGGCAGAACTTGGCGCTCGCCGACATGCTCGCGTTGCACTTCGGGCAGGTGATCGTCGGTCCGGCCGGCGCGGGGGCCGTGGACGCACCGCAGGACGGACAGAAGCGGCTGCCCGCGGGAATCATCGTGCCGCACTTCGGACAAGGGCTGCCCTGCGCCTGAGGCTGCATGCTGCCCTGCATGGCTCCGGTCATCCCGTAGCCCATGCCGAGTCCGGCGCCGAGACCTACGCCGGCTCCGGCGAGCGCGCCCGCGCCCCCGCTGGGGTTGGCGGCCGCGGTCGTCATCGCCTGGCCGGCCTGGTACTGCATGTAGTTCACGCCGAGAACGCCCATCTTCGAGCGCGTGTCGATCGCCGCCTGGACGTCGTCGGGTAGGCTCACCGAGAGCCCTTGGAGCTGGTTGAGCTCGATCCCGAACGGGTCGAAGTGCACCGGCGCGGCGCCGAGCACCGCCTGCTCGATCGTGGTGAGCTGGCCCGCGAGGTCGGTGACCCGCATGCCCTGGTCCTTGAGCTTGCCCAGCGTGTTGTAGACGAGGATCACCATCTGGTCGCGCAAGCGCGCGACCACCGCGTCGGTCGTGACGGCGCCGAAGGTGCCCACGAACTCGTTGATGAACAGGTCCGGCTTGGCGACCTTCCAGCGGAACTCGCCGAACAGCCGCAGGTTGACGAGGCCGAAGTCCGGGTCCCGGAAGACGTACGGTTCGGCGCTGCCGAACTTGCCGTCGAAGATGCGGCGCTGGAGGTAGTAGACCTCGGCCTCCTGGCGCACGCCCGAGATGGCCTGGATGAGGTTGCCGAGGATACCGGCGTTCAGGCTCGTCAGCGCGAAGCGGCCGGGCTGGTTGATGTACGACAGCGCCTTGCCGTCCCGGTAGAAGACCGCGGACTCGTCCTCCCGCACGACGATGTTGTCGCCGTAGCGGATGTTGCGCGGGACCCGCCACAGGACGTTGCCGCCCTTGTAGACGTCCTCCCAGGCGACGGTCGTCGCGCCGATGAGGCTCCCGCCCTTTTGGGGCACCGGTTTGTCGGTTACCATGCGAATCCTCCCTCTAGACCCGGAGCCCTTCGCCGGTGGTCATGCGGGATTCGACGGCGCTCTTCAGCTGCTGGACGAGACCGCGCAGCCGATCGACCTCGGCCCGGATCCGGGCCGCGTCGCCGGAGCCAGAGGCCGCTTCGAGCGGCGGGACGGCGTTCCGAAGCTGGTCGGCGGCCAGCACGAAGCCGTAGTCGTACTCGTAGAGACGGTCGAGCATGCTCGCCCCGACCTTGATGGCGGCGGCGATGCCGGAGTAGCCCTGCTCGGCGTGCCGGATCTCGCCCTCGAGCGTCTGCAGGTCCGTGAGGATGTAGGCGAGGTCATTCAGGCTGCCGAACTGGCTCTGCTGGGTGAGGCTCTGCCGGATGGCCTGGACTGCGGCGAGCGATCCGTGGACCTTGTCGGCGACCTGCTTGCGCAGCAGTTCGTCGGCCATCCGGGCATCCTCGCCCTGCCGGTAGCCGTGGAAGCCCGGCAGCAGCAGTTGCAGCCGCTGGAGCGTACCCCGGCTCTCCGTGATCCGAGAGCGGATGTCGGTCGGCGAGCCCCCCGGGGCGGGCGGCCCCGACGGCGCGGACGCGGCGTCGGGCGGCTGAGCCGCCGGCGGAGCGGAAGGGGGAGCCGGTGCGGCGCCAACGGCCGCCCCGCACTGGGGGCAGAACTTCACGCCGGCTGGGAGCGCCGCTCCGCAGGCGGCGCAATTCGCAAGGGGAGAGGCGGCGGCCATGTTAGGCGTGACCTCCCGGAGGGGGCGGTGGCGCCGCCGCGACCGGCGGTGGGCCGACCGCGGGCGGGTTGGCGGTCGAGTAGCTGAAGGCGGAGGCCACGGGCTGCTGACGCCAGGCCGCTTGCCTGTCGGCCCGGCTCCGGTCGGAGGCGGTCGCGCGGCCCCGCCAGGCGGCGCCGGCGAAGCCCACGAAGAGGACGATGAGCACGACGATCACGCCGACGAGCTGGGCGATGATGCCCGTCCCCGGCGGGGCGTCGACCGTGATCGCGAGCAGGAGCACGGCCGCTCCGAGGCCGTAGAAGCCCCAGCTCGCCGCGCGCAGCGGCGTCGGGTCGACGGCGAAGGCGCGGACGAAGTACGACAGGACGGCGTAGACGAGCGCGAGCGCGCCGATGACCAGCAGGGCGCCGTAGTGGTTCTGACCGGGGAAGGCCAGCCACGCGATGACGAAGGTGAGGACCGCGACGCCGAAGACGGCTCCCAGCGCCGCGAAGGTCGAGAGCCGCCCGGCGGACGAACTGGCGGAGGCGGACATAGGCGAGTAATGACGGCGGCCGGTTTATTAGACTTCGTCCGCCGGTAGAGATACTCCACCGGCGAGCAAGGGCCGCGCCCGGCCTCGGGGCCCGTTGCCAGGCGCCTCGAGAGGGGAAGCCGGTTCGCACGGCGTAGCCGGCGTGCGGTTGGGCGAGATGTTAACCTCCCTCCACCCCCTCCGAACCGCGGAGCGACATGGCACGCGACCGGGGTGAGACCTCGCCCAGTTGCCGGCACGGCGCCGATGGGCGCCAAGGGAGGTTCGTGCCCTCCCCTCCCGGAGCCGCGGCTTGAGCGCGCCCGGCCCGGGTCCTGCGTCCGAGGCGACCCGTTCGCTGGGCCGCAGGTTCCGCGACGATCCGGTCGAGGTCATCGTGGGCGGCCTCTTCCACCGCCATCTTCACCCGACCTTGGTCGAGAGCTTTCGAAGCGCCGCGCTCCAGAGCGTCGACGTGGGCGAGCTGCTTTCGGCCATCCCCTCGTCCAGCGACCCCTCCCTCGCCGCGCTGGAGCCGGAGTTCGCCGCCTGCTGGGAGTCCCTGGCGAAGCGGCTTCGCCCGGAGCTAACGTTCGCCGAACGGACCGGGTTCCGCCGGAACCAGGGCTGGCTGCTGTACGCCTGGGTACGTCGGAACCGACCCAACCGGATCGTGGAGACCGGGGTGGCCAACGGCGTCTCCAGCTGCGTGCTTCTCGAGGCGCTCCGGCGTAACGGGTCCGGACAGCTGACGAGCTTTGACATCGTCGCGAGCGCCGGCGAGCTGGTGCCCGCCGAGCTGCGTCCCGGCTGGGACCTCCGTATCCTACCGGCGAGCGGCCGGGCCGCCGCCTTCCGGAGCGCGATGGCGGGTATCGGCCCGATCCAGCTCTTCCTCCACGACAGCGACCACGGCTACCCGTGGATGGAGCTCGAGATGCGGACCGCCTGGGACCGGCTCGCACCGGGCGGCCTGCTCGCCGCCGATGATATCGACTGGTCGTACGCGTTCATCGACTTCGCGAGGGCGGTCGGCCTGCGCCCCTGGGTGTTGATCGACGCTCCCAAGCCGTTCGGGCTGCTCCGGCGCCCTGCGGCTTCGGGCCCGGCCTAAGGGCCGGCCCGTCGGCGCGCTAGTCGACGTCCGGCGCTTCGCCCCCGGGGAAGAGCGTGTACTGGGGTGGAGGCGAGTAGTCGCCGAGGGGGACGGGGGCCGCCGGGGAGACCCCGGAGTAGGGGTACCGTGCGTCCGAGACGTTCGTGGGGAACATCATCGGCGCGCGCGCCGGGGCGGAGAAGTCGTACCCGCCGAGCGGGAGCGGGGCGTGGCAGTCCAGGTAGGTCAGGCAGCCCAGGTTGAACCGCCACTCCATGAGGTGCAGGATCGACTCGAAGAAGCCGAAGCCGCTCGAGACGCTGCCGGCGACGGTGTAGGGGCTGATCTCCAACAGCGGCACCCGGAAGCCGAGCGGCTGGCCCATGAACTCGGGCGGGTCGACGTGGTCGTAGAAGCCCCCGTAGTCGTCCCAGGTCACTTAGATCGCCGTCGAGCTCCACTCGGGCGAGGCCTCGACGGCGTCGACCAGGCTCGCGACCCATCCTTGTGCGGTCGTGGAGTTCGCCGGCGGGTGGTCGGAGTCCTGCCCGCCCGGGATCACCCACGACAGCGCCGGGAGGGTCCCGTTGCGCGCGTCGGCGTAGAACTGGGTATTGACCGCGTAGTGGCTCGCGAAGGCCGCGTCGTAGCTCTCGGCCTTGGCGGCGAGCGGGTTCCAGAAGTCGTACGCGCGGCCCTGCACCGTGATGGCGGTGCGGTTGGCGTTGGTCTCGAGCTTGATCGCGTTCGCGTAGCTCCCGAGCGCGAACTCGTAGTACTTCCAGCTCACGCCGGTGCCGAGGAGCAGGTCCTCGATCGTGGGCGTGCCGTTGGCCTCCGTGAGGTAGGCGCGGTCGTTGGCGAGGAAACGGGAGACGTTGAGGCCGGGCGCCCAGGAGGAGGTGTTGTTCAGGATCGCCTGGGGGGCCGCGCCCGCGACGAGGTGCCAGTGGTTGGGCAGCGAGTAGCTCAGCACCGAGCTGAAGAACTGGTCGGAGAGGCCGTACTCCTGGGCGAGGTCCCAGTAGGTGGGCGCCGTCGAGCCGTTGTAGGTGCCGAAGGGGTTCAGGCCGGAGCTCTCGGCGCGGTAGAAGTCGTTCATCGCGCCGCCGTTCCAGGCGGCGTGAGACTCGGTCCAGCCGTGGGGCATCGTGCCGCCCACCGTCCAGTTCGCGTCGGTGAAGTTGAAGGGTGGGATGCAGCCCCGGGACGGGCGCGCGGGGTCGTACGGGACGCAGGTACCGGCGGGGATCCCGTCGGCGCTCTGAGGACAGGTCGGAGATCGTTGGAGGCAGTAGCCGCCGAAGTAGTTGTCGTAGGCGTGGTTCTCGAGCACGATGAAGACGATGTGATCGATGTGGTCGAGGAAGCCGAGCTCGACCGGGGTCAGCGAGCCGTTCGACTGGCCACCGCTCGCCTCGTATCCAACGTAGATCGGGACCAGGAGGATCCCGACGAGGCCGAGGAGCTCCAGCAGGTGTACGAGTCCCGAACGGGAGCTCCGCATCCTGATCCCGACGGCGCGCCATCGGGTCGGCGCGCTTGCAAGGGGCGTACGTCGCCGTGCGGGATAGCCTTGGGGGCGGCGCCAGAGCCGCTCGGGTGAGCGGACCGCGGCCTACAGCCGCGGTTCGTCGTCCCGCCGCTCGCGCGGAGGCCGGGGCGGCGGTTCG
>DASYZY010000091.1:0-6865 GCA_035945735.1 Thermoplasmata archaeon | reverse complement strand
GCGGGGGTCGGTCGGTACCGTGTCGTGCGGCGATGGCGCGACCCCGGCCGACGCCGAGACGGAGGAGGGGGGTGGGGGAGGAGTGGGGGCGGCCGCGCCGATGGGGCGCGCGCTCTGGAAGATCGGCGCCCTCGGTCCAGGAACGTCGGGCGCCACGGCGCCGGCCGGGCGCGGGGCCAGCGCGGGCGTCGAGGTGGGTGCGGAATCGTCGGAGCCGCCGATCATCGCGGTCGACGCGTCGGTCTCGGCCTTGATCTCGTCCTCGATGCTCTGGATCTCGTTCGCGAGCTCGGTCTGCTTGGGGATCGGTCCGAGGACGTCGTCGAGCGAACCGACCTGCTTCTGGAGGTCGTCGAGGGTGTTCAGGGAGCGGTCGGGGACGGTGCGGCTGACGCCGAGATAGTCGGCCGCGCCCTCCATCAGGCGCGAGATCTCGAATGGGAAGATGATCTTGGTCGCCTGGCCGTCCGCGACGCGCCCCAGCGTGTCGAGGGACAGGACGGTGAGCGCCTTGGAGTCCATCGGCCCGGCACCGAGCGAGAGGATGCGCAGGCGCTGGGCCTCACCCTGCGCCTCCAGGATCGTCGCCATCCGGCCGCCTTGGGCCTCGAGGATCTGGGACTGACGAACGCCCTCGGCCTGCAGGATGCGGGAGCGCTTCTGCCCCTCGGCGACCAGGATCGCCGAGCGCTTTTCTCCGTCGGCGCGCAGCACCGCGGCGCGCCGCTGCCGCTCGGCGGAGGTCTGCTCCTCCATCGCGGCCTTGACCGGCCCGACGGGGTCGACCTCCTTGATCTCGACCGCCTCGACGCGCACCCCCCAGCGGTCGGTCGCCTCGTCGAGGATGTCGCGGAGGCGGGTGTTGATCCGCTCCCGGTTGTACAGGATCTCGTCGAGCTCCATGTCGCCGATGATCGACCGGAGCGTGGTCTGCGCGAGCGCGACGGTCGCCACGTGGTAGTCCTGGACCTGAAAGATCGCGCGCGGGGCGTCGACGACCTTGATGTAGATGATCGCGTCGACGTTCGTCGGCGAGTTGTCCTTGGTGATGACCTCCTGGCGGGGCACCTCGAGCACCTGGGTCCGGAGGTCGACCCGGCGGACCTGCGAGATGGGCCAGACGAACTTCAGACCCGGATCCAATACCTGTTTTCGGGCGAAGGACCCGAAGGTCGTGACGACGCCCTGCTGGTAGGGCAGGATGGCGTACGCGCTCTTGACCAGCAGCAGAAGGATGATGAGGATGAAGACGAAGGCCAGCGCCCCTGCGATGACCGGATCGACCATGGTGCCTTACACTCGCTCAGCCGCCGAACTCGGACACACGGTGCCTAGGGAGCCTCCGTGGGCGGTGCGTAGCACCAGACAACATAACGCGAGCGCCGACCGCGGCCGGCGCTAAGCCGATGCGTCGGAGTCGACCGCTTCGACCGTCACGGCCACCCCCTCGCCGCCGGTGACCCGCACCCGGGTTCCGGCGGGGAGCTGTCGGCTCGCGCGCGCCGACCAGATCTCGGAGCCGACGCGCACCTTGCCCCGGAGCGAGTCGTTGTCGACCGCGGCCACGACCAGGCCGGGCTCCCCCACGAGCGAATAGGGCGTCGTGGTGGAGGGACGATGGGTCTTGCCGGCGTGTTTGTAGAGCGGAATGGTGGCGAACATCGCCGCGATGGCCACCACGGCGATGACGAGCGGTCCGTAGTAGCTCGTCGTGAGGACATCCGGGATGAAGATGTACATCAATCCCACAACGATGAAGACGGTGCCGGGGATCAGCAGGAACGCGCCCGGGTGCAGCACCTCGAAAGTGGTGACCGCGAGCCCGACGAGGAGCACGATGATCCCCAGCGAGATCGTAGCGTCGCTCACGGCCGGCCGAGAGGCGCGAGGTTTGAGTTAAGCGTTTCACCGCGATTCTCTCCCGAATCGCTCTCGACCGGCGAACGGCGCACCGAACTCTCCGTCCAAATCATCATACCCGTTGACCCCCATTGAGGTCCCATGACGGGGATAGGTCGGCTGCCCCTCGGTGTCGCGATCCTCGCGGTGCTGATCGGGATCTTTGGGTTCTTCATTTTCCTGGGAGGCCTGCTGATCCTCGTCTTCGGGATCGCGCTCGCGGGAAGTTCGGGCGCCACCGTGTTCGGACTGGGCGGCGCTCTCGGCGGACTCATCGTCCTCGTGATCGGCCTGGTGATCCTGGCCGTCGCGGTCGGGCTATGGAACCAGGAGCTCTGGGCCCTGGTGCTCGCGATCCTCGTCCTGCTGTTCTACGCTGCGATCGAGTACTTCTCCGGCGCCTTCTTCGCCCTCATCATCGTGGTGCTGCTGCTCGTCTATCTCATCGCCGTCTCCAGCCATTTCGACTAGAGTCCCCCCTCCGCACCGGGGCCTCGCGAAGCCGCGAGGGCGACGGCCGTTGGCCGCTCTGCACCTGAGTTTCGGCTTGGGAGATTAGTAAGGTTCAAGAGCCCACCTCGGCCATTCTTGGGTGCGCCATGCGGTTGCCCCGGGTCCTCGGAGTCGTTGCGCTGCTCGGGGTGCTCCTCGTAAGCGGAGTGGCGACCCTCTCCGCCCCCGCCTCGGGCGCCGCGCCTTCGACCCCGCGCGCGGTGTCCCACGTTGATGCGGCACCGCCGCTGGCGAGCTCGCACCTTCTTCCCCCGCTGCACGCCCACTACGCGATCCCGCGCGGGTCCGGCTCGGGCGTGAACCCATACGCGCACTACTCGGCCGAGCCGGCCCCCATGGGGATCGCCGACTTCGGCGTCGACTCCAACCAGAACCCGTACTCCTACACGACCGACGAGATCGTGGGCTCCGTGACCATCGGCTCGTTGTCGGCCTACAGCAGCCAGGCCGGTAGTTACCAGATGAGCATCCAGCTGAACGTCGCCCTCGAGTTCTCGCAGGGCGGCTCGCCCTACCAGTATTGGATCCAGGACGTCGCTTTCCTCGACACGTCGACCAATGACCTGACCTTCCAGAACAACATCTGGAACTTCAGCCAGGGCAGCAGCGGCTCGCTCGCCCCCACCGGGGGCCCGAGCGGCAACGGGTCGGTCTATTTCGCCAACAACCTCAACGCCTACTACTACGCCGCCGGGGCGTCGCCCTCGCTCGGCGGCGCCAACGTCGTGCTCAGCTACCCCAGCACCTTCGCGATGCGGGTCCTGGCTTCGAGCGTCGGCGGCCTGCCCACGGTCCGGTTCGACTACAGCGACGGCTACGGCTGGGTGACCTACGACGTGGTCAACTTCGCCTTCGCCTCGGGCGCGTCCGGCGTGAACTACCTCGTCAGCGGCTACAACTACAATCCGATCGGGCTGTACGACGACGCCGAGCTCGTCATGGGCGGGCCCGGCAACGGCTGGTCGACGGCCGCCTCGACGGCCAACCTCTCGATGAACCTCGCCTTCGACAACGGCCACAACCTGCAGGAGATCACCAACGGCTTCGACTTCGGGAGCGACACCGGCGAATCGATCTCCGGCCTCGGCGGCGCCCTGGGCGAGAACGCGGTCAACGGCAGCCTCAGCTCGGTCTTCTCCACCACCTCCGGCAGCGGGCCGGCCAGCCTCTACGACCGGAGCTTCTCCGCCATCGTGAACATCAGCTCGCCGGACGCTGCGGGCAACCTCGACGTGAACTCCACCACCGGCGTCGCGTTCCGGGGCTCCGACATCAACCTCACCCTCGGGCCGGGCTCGTACATCTTCACCGGCTACTCCGCGGGCGTTCCCTTCGCCTCGGTCAGCGCGAAGGTCACCCCGGGAGAGTACCTGGCCCTCCGGCTCGGCGGGCTGGAGTACAGCCGGGTCAACTTCACGGAGTCCGGCCTGCCGGTCGGCACTCGCTGGAGCGTCGCGCTCGGCGGGGTGCGGAACTCGAGCACCGGCCCCCTGATCGGCTTCGGCGAGCTCGTGGGCAACTACGCCTACACGGTGGGCCTGGTGAACGGCTACACTCCCCAGCCCACGGCCGGCAATGCCCGGGTGACCGGGGTCAATCAGAGCATCGCGATCACCTGGAGCCTCACGCTCTACTCGCTCGAATTCACCGAGGCCGGTCTACCGGCCGGGACCGACTGGGGGGTCGACTTCAACGGGACGCTGCTCTCCTCCACGTTGAACGCCTTCGCCCAGGCCGTGCCGAACGGGAGCTACAGCTGGCACGCGCTCGTCACGGCCGGCTACACTCCGGCGCCCCGCTCGGGCGTCGTCACGGTGAGCGGGGGTCCGAACCAGGTCCGGATCATCTGGAGCCGGACGGTCTACTCGGTCGAGTTCTGGGAGCATGGCCTGCCGGTAAGTACGCCCTGGTCGGTGACGTTCGGTCCGTCGAACTCGGCCGGTTCGACGACGGTGCTCACCTTCACCGAGCCCAACGGCAGCTACGGTTTCACCGTCCCGAACGAGGGCGGGTACGCCCCCTCGCCGGCGAGCGGTTCGCTCCTCGTGGCCGGCGCCAACCGGATCGTCAATGTGACCTACGCGTTGATCGAAGGGCGCCTCGTCGGCAGTGTCACGCCCGGTAGCGCAGTCGTCACCGTGAACGGCACCCCGATCCTGTTGCAGAACGGCAGCTACGCGGTCGATCTTCCTCCGGCGACGTACACGGTGACGGTCAGCCTGGCCGGATACCAGAACGTCACGACCGTGGTGGTCGTCGCTCCCGGGGCGGCCAGCTACCTCAACATCTCGCTCGAGCCGCTCGTAAGCCATTCGCACCCCACTCCGAGCGGGAACGCTAGCGCCGGACCCTCGATCCTGCTCCTGGCCGCGGTCGGCGCGGCCGTGATCGCGGCGATCGGGATCGTGGCCGCGCTCGCGCGGCGGCGCCGCGGCCCCGAATAGACCCGGGCGGCCGGCGGCTCACTCGAGCCGGGCGTTCACGGTCACGGGCACATTGCCCTTGAGCGCGACCGAGATCGGGCAGCCGTCCCCGGCCTTGCGCGCCGCCTCCTCGAAGGCGGCCGCGGTGATCTTCGGCACCTTGCCCCGGACCTCGAGGACCATGCTCGCTACCTTCCAACCCTCGCCGACCTTGTCGAAGGTGCACGTGGCGGCCACATGCAGCCGGTCCGGCGGAGTGCCGGCACGACCGAGCCCGGCCGAAAGGGCCATCGAAAAGCAGCTCGCATGCGCCGCGGCGAGGAGCTCCTCCGGGCTGGTCTTCCCGCCCGAGCTCTCCGTGCGGGCGGCCCAGCTGATCGGTAGCTCCGGTATGGCGCCGCTGCCCACCTTGAACCACCCGCTCCCGTGAAGAAGGTCGTGCTCCCAGACCGCCTCGGCCGTCCGAACCGCTGCCATGGCGTCGGCCACCCCGGCCTCGGCCATAAGCTGCCGGCCCGGCCCGAGCTCCGGACGCGTTATCCCGCCTGCCGGATGGGCCCGACGATGCCCACCGCTCCCGGTCGGTTTGTTCCCTTGGCCTCGGCGACCGCCGAGGCGCTCGCCTTCCTGGAGCGGATCCGCCAGGAGCCGGGCGTCGCCTCTACTACGCCGCCCGTGCTGGCCGAGTGGGCGGCGAGCCTCCGCGGCGGCACGGCCGAGGGCCTCCTGTGGAAGGGTCCGGCCGACGACCCCCTTGCCCTGGTGCTACTGCGGCGCTCGCCGCTCGGTGTGCGGATCCGGCTGCTGCCGGCCGCCGGCTTCCGTAGCGCTCGGTCGCTCGGAGCACTCCTCACCGAGCTCGAGGGCGAGGCGGGGCTTTCCCCCCTCCTCTCCGTCGAGATCGTCGAGGTGTCTCCGGAGCCGGCGGACCTAGCTCCCAGCTTCGAGTCGGCCGGCTTCTACTACCTCGGACGGCGTGACCTGGAGTTCCCCGCCGGTGCACCGCTGCCGGAGCTCCCGCCCCCTGCAGGGCCCCCGCCGCGGCCGGTCACCGGGCGAGATCACTCCGCCCTCGCCCGGCTCATGGACCGAGCGTACACGACCGACCCGTACGATCGGATCCTGTTCGCGCAGGAGGGCGACCCGGCCCAGGACGCGGCCGCGAGCATCGACGCGATCGTGGGCGGACGCTACGGCCCGTTCCTGGGCCCGGCGAGCTCCGTCATCGGAGACGGCGCGACGCTCCAGGCCGCCGTGCTCTGCGTCGAGAACGACGGCGGGCTCATCGCCGAGCTCCTGGTGGACCCGGACTTCCAACGCCGGGGGTTGGGCCGGTTCCTGCTCGCCCGCGCCATCACCGCCCTGCGGGCCGCGGGTCACCGGCCGCGGCTCGTCTACACGGGTCCCAATCGTCCGGCCGAGGCGCTGTACCTCTCGTTCGGCTTCCGTCCCCCCGAACCGCCCTTCGTCGGAGGCGTCTGGGTCCACCTCGGACGTCTGGGCAAGCCCGAGCTCGCTCGGGAGCTCAGCCGACCGCGGCCCGGTTCCACCGTTGCGGCGCCGGGGCCGGGGGCCGGGTGACCGCGAACGACCTCGCCTTCGCCGGCGCCGTCATCGTCAGCGTCTTCGCCCTCCTGGACCCCATCGGCACGCTGCCGTTCTACGCCGCGCTCACCCAGGGCTTCGCCGAGGCGGACCGCGCGTTCGTCCGGGACCGGGCCGTGCTGGTGGCGGGCGGGATCCTCACCGTCTTCGCCGTGGCCGGCCGGTTCCTGTTCGCCGCCTTCGGCTTCTCGCTCGCGGCCTTCCAGATCTCCGGGGGCATCATCGTGTTCTTGGTGGCCTACGAGATGATCCAGGGCAAGGTCGGCGCGACCCGGCTATCGGCCGAGGACCAGGCCGACGCGCTGTCCCGGCGCGAGGAGATCTCGGTCGTCCCGCTCGGCATTCCGCTCCTCGCCGGGCCCGGCGCGATCACGACCGTGATGATCTACGAGGGGACGGCCGGCGCCGACCCGTGGGCCGTGCTC
>DASYZY010000090.1:0-3850 GCA_035945735.1 Thermoplasmata archaeon | reverse complement strand
GGGGCTCAAGGCCGCGCCGCTCCTCAAGCAGGAGCTGCTCGCCCTCGGCGGGGACGCGGCGCAGGCGCGCGGGATCGCCGACCACTCGGTCGAGGAGAGCGTCGTCGTCCTGAGCGCCACTCCGGCCCAGTACGATCGGCTGTGGCCGAAGCTCGAGCGGCAGCCGTTCCGCCTCCGGGAGGTCGCCCGGGCCGGCCGACTCGCTCTCGCCGGCCACGCTCGGCACGCGCCGTTAGCGCTCAAGGGCCTTCACCGCTCGATCCGGCTCGGCCCCGACTGTCGCGCCATGGGCGTCCTCAACGTGACGCCCGACTCCTTCTCGGATGGGGGGCTGTTCCTGGAGCCGGCCGCGGCCATCGCCCAGGCCGAGCGCATGGTGGAGGAGGGCGCCGCCATCATCGACGTGGGCGCCGAGTCGACTCGGCCCGGCGCGCGTCCGGTGCCGGAACGCGCGGAGCTCGCACGCCTGCGCCCGATCCTCCTCGCGCTCCACGACCGCCTCTCGGTGCCCATATCGGTGGACACGCGCCGCCCCGACGTGGCCCGCGCCGCGCTAGAGCTCGGCGCCGACCTCGTCAACGACGTCGGGGGATTGCGCGAGCCGGCGATGCGGGCGCTGCTCGCTCGGACGGGCGCGCCGGTGATCGCGATGCACATGCGCGGCGTGCCGGCGCGCATGCAGCGCGACACACTCTACGCCGAGCTCCGGGACGAGGTGTACGGCTACCTCGCCGACGCCGTGCTGAGCGCGGTCCAGGACGGGGTCGACCCCGAGGCGATCCTGGTCGATCCGGGACTCGGCTTCGGCAAGAGCCCCGAGCAGAGCCTCGAACTGTTGGGCCACGTGGGCGAGCTCCGTTCGCTCGGACGGCCGATCGTCGTGGGCGCCTCGCGCAAGTCGATGCTCGCTGCGGCGCTCGGAGGCGCCCCCCTCACGGAGCGCGCCGAGGCCGGGCTCGCCGCGGCGGTGCTCGCGGCGCTCGGCGGCGCGGCGCTCGTGCGGGTGCACGAGGTCCGGCCGACGGTGCGGGCGCTGCAGCTCGTGGCCGCCGTCCAGTCGGCCGGCGTGCCGGTGGCGCGGGCCCCTCGCGGATCTCGATCCGCTCCAGAGGAGGAGAGCTCCCGGCCCCGCGCAGGGTCGCCGACGCGACCGCGCCGCTAGCGCGCAGGAGCTCCACGAGGGCCCGGCGACCCTCCTCGAGAGCGGCGCGCAGCTCCTCGGTCGAGCCCCTGCCGTCCGGCAGGCGGCGGAGGATCGCGTCGGCGCTCTGGCCGAGCTTCTCCATCGCCCGGCCGACGTCGGGGCTCGTCAGCTCGGCGCGCAGGAGCTCGAGCAGCGTCCGGACCGGTGCCGGCGGCTCGGCCGCCCTACGCGGCTTGGCCATCGCCCTCCCGGAACCGGATGACGAGGGTGCCCTTTTCGAAGAACGCCCGCTCGACGGAGCTCCGCGTGTAGGCCACCGGCAGCGCGATGGAGCGGCGGAAGGCGCCGACCGTGAGGTAGAGCGTGTCGCCGCGCTGCGAGAGCTGGACCGAACCGGGTTCGGCCAGCGGCAGCGTGAGCTCGATCGTCGGGGCGCTCCCGCGCATCCGAAAGCGCACCGGCGGCGAGGTCGGCCAGATGGCGGCCGGGTCCTTCTGGCCGAACACGTCCTGGCCCAGCCGCTCGAGCGCCGCCGAGCCGATCACCTCGCGCGGGTAGCGCGGCACGGGCACCTGCGTCAGCGCGCCGAAGAGCTCCTCGAGCGTGCCGAGGTTCTGCTCCTGCTCGCTTCGCCAGGGGGCGAAGTAGCCGCTCGTCGCCTCCTTCGGCATGACCCGGTTGACGACCAGCATCTCGACGGTGAGGCCGAACAGGCAGAGGTAGGTGTAGGCGCGCTGGGTCTCGGCGATCACCATCCTCTCGGGGTTCACGACGAGCCGTACCGTGGACCGCTTCGGGTCGGTGAGCAGGGTGCGGACCCGGCGGAACCGCTCGTGGAGCTCCTCCAACGTGTCGAAGAAGCCCTCCGTCGGGATCGGGGTCTTCATCGCGCGCCCGACGGTCGTGCGCACGACCCGGGCGACCCGCCGGTGCATGCGCAGCACCCGGTTGAAGTACCACTCGATGGCGTCCGGGAAGCTGAGCAGCCGCAGTGTCTCCGCCGTCGGCGCGGTGTCGAGGATCGCGACGTCGTACCGCCCCTCGCGGTCGACGGCGTCCAGGCGCAGGAGCGCGGCGATGAGCTCCAT
Organism: Thermoplasmata archaeon; assembly: GCA_035945735.1. Classification (GTDB taxonomy): domain Archaea; phylum Thermoplasmatota; class Thermoplasmata; order Lutacidiplasmatales; family UBA184; genus JAKIVR01. The sequence continues at coordinate 1,618 of DASYZY010000090.1, read as the reverse complement.
GCCGGGGAGGATGACGACCTCCTGGGCCGTGATCTCCTCGACGCCCTGAGACGCGAGCAGGCGCAGCAGGTAGTCGTGCACCGCCTTCCAGTTCCGCTCGAGCTCGGTGAGCACGTCGATCTCGAGCGCCGATACTCGCGGGGCGACCTCCGTCGGGTCCGGGCCGAGCGCGACGCCGAGCGAGTCCCCCAGCGAGTGCGCCGAATCGGTGGAGACGACGAGCGTGCGGTGGCCGCGCGCGGCCGCGCCCAGCGCGGTCGCCGCGGCGAGCGAGGTCTTGCCGACGCCGCCCTTCCCAGTGTAGACAATGACCCTCACGGCGTCCCGGCCCCGTCCTTGATCTCTTCCTCGAGCACGAAGGAGCCGAGGTAGTCGCAGTCCAGGCAGTGGTACCGCTGCCCGGTGATCAGCCCGGCGTCGAAGACCACGTGGGTGGAGCGACAGTTGGGGCAGCGGAGGAGGAGCCTACCCCGGGGGCGGTGGCGCATCGTCCTCCGGCGCGTCGGTCCCGACGTCCTCGGCGGGCTCCTCCTCCCCTTCCTCGGGCGCACCGGGAGGCGGCGGCGGGGCGGCGGGAGCGTCCTCGGCCTCCGGCGGCGGGTCGAGGGCGACGGCGTCCTTCACCGCGTCGCCCTCCTCGAGCCGGATGATCCGGACGCCGAGGGTGTTGCGGCCTTGCGCCCGGATGCCGGCGACCGGGATGCGGATCGTGATGCCGTTCTGGGTGGTGACCAGGACCTCCTGGTCCTCGCGGACCGGCAGCACGCCGACGACCGATCCGTTGCGGCCGCCGGTGCGCAGCGTGCGTACCCCGCGGGCGCCGCGGCGCGTCTCGCGATACTCGTCGAACTTGCTCCGCTTGCCGAAGCCGGTGGAGGACAGCGTGAGGAGGTGGGGGTAGGCCGAGCTCACGGGGGCCATCGTCACGACCCGGTCGCTGGCGGGGTCGGCGAGCCGCGCCCCGATCACGCCGTAGGTCGCGCGGCCGGTGGGCCGGACCTCGCTCAAGGGGAACCGGACGAGCTGGCCGCTCGCGGTGGCGAGGACGGCGTGCGCCGAGGGGTCGGCGATGAGCGCGACGCCGACCAGCTCGTCGCCCTCCTCGAGGTTGATCGCCTGGATGCCGTTGGTGCGGATGTTCAGGAACTGCTCGAGCTCGGTGCGCTTGACGAGCCCGCGGCGCGTGGCGAACAGGAGGCTGCCCGCGCCCCCGAGCTCGCGGACGGGCAGCAGCGTGCCCACCCGCTCGCCGTCCTTGAGCTTGGGCAGGAGGTTGATCAGCGCCTTGCCCTTGGAGTGTCGGCTGCCCTCGGGTAGCTCGTAGGCCTTGAGCTTGTACACCCGGCCCAGGCTCGTGAAGAACAGCACGTGGTCGTGCGTCCGGGTGACGAAGGTCCGGGTGACGAAATCCTCCTCCTTCGTCTCCATCTGGACGAGCCCCTTGCCGCCGCGCCGCTGCCGGCGGTACTGGTCGAGCGGCAGGCGCTTGACGTAGCCGTCGCGCGTGACGAGCACGACGATGTCGGCGTCCGGGATCAGGTCCTCGAGCGTGCGCTCGGTGAACGCCGGGACGATCCGCGGGCGGCGCGCGTCGCCGAACCGCGTCTTGAGGTCGGTC
>DASYZY010000089.1:0-14901 GCA_035945735.1 Thermoplasmata archaeon | reverse complement strand
ACCTTAGGCCCGAGCATCCGGGTCGCACGGATAAGCAGGAGCGGCGGAGGGCGAAACGCTCCCCGAAGCTCGCCGGAGTGACCCCCGTCCTCGGCGGTTTCTGCGCCGAGCGCGGGGGAAGGCACAAATAGCCCACCCCGTCTATTTCTACGACGTGGGACCAACTTCGTCCTTCTCCGGAGCCGGTCGATTCCGGTCCGACCGGGGTCGGACGGGTACTGTCCGGTAGGGAATCCCCGTGTCCACCGACTCTGCGACCATCTCGGCACCGCCGGTCCTGTCGCCGCGCGAGCGGCACATCCTGATCCTGGACCTGTCCAAGAGCATGCTCGCCCCGCTGCCGGACAGCGCCAACCCGGGGCAGGAGCAGCAGAAGATCGAGGTCGCCCGGACCGCGGTCTACCGCATCTTGGAGAACGCCGCCTCGGGCGGGGCCGCCTTCGGGCTCGTCACCTTCACCGAGATCCCCCGCGTGGCCGTGCCGCTCACCGAGATGGGCCGCGAGATCCTCCCCTCGGTCGAGGGGCTGATCTCGATGCTCCAGCCGAGCGGTCGCTCCGCGATCTGGGACGCGCTGGCCCTCGGCGCCGACCTGCTCCGGTCGATGAACGGGGGAGTGCGAGGGACCCTCGTCCTCGTCACCGACGGCTGGGACAACGCCTCGACCCGCTTCACCGTCTTCCACCCGGACATCCCCTCGCCCACCCCCGGACCCAAGTCCAACATCGTCGAGTACCTGCTGCCGCACAACAGCGAGCTCACGCTCCGCGTGATCGGCATCGGCAGCGGCGCCGAGCGGGACAAAGGCGTCGACGCCGGCCGCATGGCCACCTTCCTGTCCGAGCTCGAACGCCGGAGCCGCGACCTGCTGCTGCCGTGCACCTTCTCCTTCCAGGAGGTGGTGACCGGCGCCCAGCTGTTCAACCAGATGGTCTATGCCTTCCTCGACGTGGGATTCGAGGAGGCCCGGCCCCTGCACGAGCTCCATCCCGAGGAGCTCGCCCGCCACGCGGCGAGCGCCGCTCGGGCGCTCAAGGACCCCGAGCAGCACGCGACCGTGGGGCGGCTCTCCGGCGGCGGGGCCGCCCCGGCTTCCGCGCCCGCCAGTTCGTTCGACGACGATGCCGAGCCGCTCGAGGTCGACATCGTCGAGACCCCCGGCGGGCTCGCGCCGGCCTACCTGCGCGATCGCTACGGCCCGCTCGGCGTGGTGATCGAGTCGTTCCTCGGCGGCGAGTATGACAAGGCGTACGATCGGCTCCAGCGCGCCCAGTCGATCCTCCCGCCCGTGACGCTGCTGTACTGGCAGGCCCGCATCCGATTCGCCCAGGGCCAGATCGTGGACGCCGCCCGCTCGCTCCTCGAAGCGTGGGGGGCGGCCGAACAGCTGCCCACCGATGCGAGGCCCCGGATCGTCCGGCGGCTCGCGCTCCTTCAGGCCCGGATGCAGAGCGACCGGGAGACCGAGACGCTCGTGCGGTTCATGGACGACACCGAGGCGCGGCTCGCCCGCGGGGACCCGCGGGTGCGCCAGCGGATCGTGAACCTCTTCGGCCGGCTCATGGACCTGCGGAGCACCTACCAGCTCACCCGGATCGAGGGCACGAGCACCACCGCCGAGGGCGCGCGCCGGCACGAGGAGGCCGTCGAGCAGGCGTTCGGCGCGCTCCAGGACGCCCGGCTCGAGCACTCCGGTGGCGACCCGGCGATCGACGGCGCGCTCGACTTCATCGAGATCTGCCTCGCGGAGATGCGGTAGGTACCCCCGTGCCCGTTACGAAGAGCACCCGCAAGGGAAGCCGGGGACCCGCGAAGAAGTCCGAGGAGAAGGGACCGGCCGCCGACGCCGCCCGGATCGCCGTCGTGGGCATCCCGGCCTCGGGCAAGACCACCTACTTCCGGTTCCTCTCGGGCCACTTCGGCCTGAACCTGCCCATCGTGTACGTGCCGACCCGGAACAACGGATTCTCGCTCCCGCTGTACGGCGATCTCGATGGCGAGGTCGTGCTCGAGGAGACGACCTACGAGACGACCGACCCCACCGACCCCGAAGGTGGGATGGAGACCACGACCCGGTTCTACGTGAACCGGGCGATGGAGGACAAGAAGAAGCTCTGGGTCGAGCTCGCGGCCGGCCGCGAGGAGCAGGGCATCCTCACGAAGTACCCGCTCCCCACCAAGTTCAACCAGTTCGTGGAGATGAAGCTCCACTTCCGGTACGGGCAGCCCGAGCTCGGCAACGCCGCGAGCCGGCCCATGATCCTCCACACGATCGACGAGGCCGGCGGGATCATCAGCGACTACTTCACCTACGACCGGCTCTGGCTCGACAACGTCGAAAAGGAGGTCGACGAGAAGAGCTGCCGGGTGATCCCTCACTTCGACACCTGGCGGCCGGACCGGCGCGACCTGTGGCGCCGCGGCCTCACGCTTCTCGGCCACTTCGTGGTGGAGGCCGATGCGATCATCCTGCTGCTGTCCCCGGCGCTCCCGTCGCTGCGCGACCAGGCGCAGCAGGTCAACCTGGCCCGGGGGGTCTTCCGCTACTGCCGGAGCCGGAACCTGCCGCTCGTCGTCGCCGTGTCCAAGGCCGACAAGCTCCGCGACTTCTACGGCGAGATCGAGCGGGCGGTGAAGGAGCGCGGCTACCGGTCCGAGTTCGACACCAACGACTTCCTCGTCCACCGCGACGGCGCCGGCCTTGGCACCATCCTCGTCGCGAACGAGGGACGCGGGATCTCGACGAAGGAGGACGTCTTCCTCGTCTCGTCGGCGGTGAGCTCCGGCGAGGGGGTCCCGATGCTCCTGCACGACTTCGGGCTGTTCCCGGAGTCGGAGGCCGGTGAGATCCCCGGCGTCCCCGTGATGGTCAACACCACGCTCCCGCTCGCCCGGGCCTGCGAGCGCGTGCTCGAGAAGCGGGGCACCAAAGGCGGGTGATGCCGGCGACCGCGGAGGCCGCGCCGACCGTGAACCCGGGAAGCTCTCCCACCGCTCGGGAGAGCCCCGCCTCCGCCCCGGCCGACCCCGGCGGCGCCTCCGGCCCGGTCGCGGTCGTCTGGTGCCGCCAGGTCGACAACGAGGCCGAGAGCCCCGGCTACACGACGGTCCCCGACGAGTTCCCGGGCCGCCGCGAGACGCTCGAGGCCATTCGGCTCGTCGGCAACCTCACCATCAACGTCGCCGACACCCAGGATTACTGGACGCCGGGGCCGCCGGCGCCGCTGTCGTACTACCCGAACCTCTTCCTGTATCCGGCCTACGGCGGCCGCTACACCTGCATCGGACGGATGTTCCTGTCCACCGAGGACCGCCCCCGTCTGGGGATGAAAACGCTCGTCCTCGAGACCTCGCAGCTGCTCGCCACCGGCGAGTTCGGCGCGGCCGTGCTGCGCTGGCACGCGAGCATCGCCGGTCCGCGCAAGGAGGGCGCGCGGCCCCCGCCGGTGCCCGACCCCCGGCTCTTCGCGCTCCTGGGCGAGGGGTTCCTGTTCCATCGCGGCTCAACCGACCCGGTCCTCGTCGTCGCCGCGGGCGAATGGGAGGCCGCGATGGAGACGGTCCAGGAGCTGGTCCGCTCGATGCCGGCCTCGCTCCTCACCCTGGGGGCGGTCCTCGCCTTCCCCTACTTCCTGCCCCAGGCCAAGACCAACCTCCACGAGTTCACCGAGCAGATCCCGCTCGCGCTCGCGCTCATGCGGATCCCGCCGCTCGAGGCCACCGGCGAGCGGCTCGAAAAGCGGCTGCAGAGCTGGGAGTCCGTCTCGGTGACGCTCCGCAATCTCCTCGACGGCATCCCCGAACCCACCGGCAAAGGCAAGGAGAAGGACGGGCCCCCGCTCGTCCTCCAGTACGTCCGCGACCAGAACCTCTCCCGCCTCGGCCCGATCGCCCAGCGGGTCGACCTGGTCGAGCTGCCGAAGCTGCGCGCCCTGCTGGCCGATCCCGAGCGCCAGGGCGGCAAGGAGCGGCGCAAGGAGATGTGGCGCATCGGTACGGCGATGGAGAGCGCCGCCCTCCTCCTCCAGCGCGCCCGCGGCCGGCACGTGCCGGTCAGCGTGGAGACGGCCAAGCGCGCGCAGTCGTACCTGCAGGCGAAGCTCCCCAGCCGCTCTGGCGATCTCGAGCCGGCGCCGAGCGCACCCGTGGTCCGACCCGCGGCCAGCGCCGCCGCCACGCCCGCATCCCGTCCGGCGCCGGCCAGCGGGCCCGGCTCGCACCCGCCATGGCTCGTGAAATCCGCTCCCCTCCCCTTCGCCCGGAGCGCGCCGGAGGTCGTTCCGGTCTCGCGCAGTGACGATCCCTCCACGCTCCCTGGCGCGTCGCCTACCGCGCCCCTTCCGTCCGGCGTCGTCGCGCCGGCCGTCGCGCCCCAGCTGCCACCGGCCGAGCTCCGGCGCGAGATCGAGTCCACGGTGAACCGCCTGCTGGACCAGCGGGAGGCGGACTCCGTCGGTCGACTCCTGCCCAAGCTCGCCCCGGAGCTCCTCGCGCGCCTGCGGGCCGAGTCGAGCGCGCAGGCCGAGAACCAAATCCGGCCCCTGGTCAGCGAGAGCGAGGCGCGGCTCACCCAGGCCGTCGCCGCGCTCGAGACCCGTCTCAAGGCGGCCCAGCCGCCGGCGGGCACGATCACCCCCGAGCTGGAGAAGGCGCTGCTGGCGCTGATTGAGGCGCGGCTTACAGCGCAGGCGGCGGAGTTGGCTGGCAGGTTTCAGCAACGCCTCGGCGAGAGCGAAGGTCGACTCACTCAGCAATCGACCGCCCTCCTCGCCTCCACCGAGAACCGACTCCGAGAAGCCCTCACCGCCGCCCTGGCTAGCGAGGTCGACCGACGCGTCCGGTCCCTCGTCGAAAAAGAGCTCGTCGCGGGCGAAAAGGGACAGCCCGGAGGACGCATCGCCGAGGCGAACCGGGCGGCGGTCGCCGCCCAGCTAGCCGCGGCGCTGGCCCCGGCCCTCGCCGAGCAGGACCGCCGGACCGACGACCGGATCCGCGCCGCGCTCGCCTCCGCGCCGCTCGCTCCGAAGGCGCAGGAGACCGTCAGCGGCCTCATCGCCCAGAAGGCGCAGGAGCTCGCCGAGGGCGCGCGCCGGGCCCGCGAGGAGCTCCGGAGCAGCCTGTTCGCCCAGCTCGAGGCGCAGCGCGCGACCTCCAACGCCCAGCTCGAGGAGGACCTGCTTCAGGCGATGGCCAAGGAGATGGACGCCCGGGGCGAGGAGCTCACCCGGTTGCGCGACAGCCTGTCCCAACGCATCGCCGACAGCGATGCGCGCCGCGTCGACGAGCACCGCGCGACCGAGGAGCGCACGCTGGGCCAGGCCGAGATCCGCCAGCGCGAGTCGGCGAGCCGGCTCACCTCCCAGCTCACCGAGGCCGAGGGGCGGCTCCGCAGCCTGCTCGACGAGCGCGCCACCGCCGTCGAGGGACGCCTGAAGGGCGAGCTCGACACCCGGATCCAGACGCTGCGCGAACTGCAGGGCCACGCCCAGGCCGATCTCCAGGTCCGGCTCCAGTCGTACGCCGACCAGAAGCTCCGCGAGAGCACCGACGAGCAGCGCGAGACGGTCGTCTCGCTCCTCGCCCGGGTCCGCGGCGAGGTCGAGGAGGCCCGGGAGAAGGCGCTCGACCCGGCGCGCCTGGACTCGCTGCTGCGCGAGCGCGTCCAGCGCGCCTCGGACACGCTCCGCTCCGACCTGCTGCTCACGATGGAGCGGAAGATGGGGGAGGCCGAGGACCGGCTGCTCCACGCCGGCGGCCAGCGGGTGGAGCGCTTCGAGTCCCTCGAGCGGAACCTCCAGGAGCACGCCAAGGAGCTGCTGCGCACCGAGGAGGCGCTCCACACCGAGCTCGGCGACCTCGAACGGCGGCTCGCGGTGCTCTCCGACCGGCTCGTGCCGGTCGTCCGCAAGAGCTGGCTGCGGATCGCCGAACTCGAGAAGGCCGGCGGCTCGCCGGTCGACGTCGACCTGCGGCTCACCCAGATCCGGCGCGAGCTCAAGGAGGAGCTGCGCCGCCACGATGCGGAGGTCGGCGACCGGGTCCGGGAGATCCGAGACCGGATGGAGACGACGATCTCGCACCAGGGCAAGGTCTGGCTCACGCTCATCCACCAGCTCTCCCAGCTCACCGAGGACCGCCGCAACGCGGCGCCCGGCGTTCCGCTAGCGGGAGCGGCCCTCGCCCCCGAGGAGTCGGCGCTCGACGATGCGGCCTCCGACGACGAGGAGGAGCCGGAGCGCCCGTACCGGCGGCGCACCCGGCGTCCGAGCCGCTCGCTCTAGTCGGCCGCGGGCGAGCGCGCCCGCTCCATCGCCAGACCTAAGCGGGGCCCGGTGCTGGCCCGTCGACGTCCATGGAGGAGGACCACCGCCACTGCAAGGTCTGCGGCAAGGTGGTCGACGCCGATGAGGAGTACTGCAGCGACAAGTGCCGCAGCCGGCGCGAGGACGCGGCCCGCTCCCGACGCAACTTCACCTACCTCCTCTACGGCATCATGTTCGTCCTGGTCATCGTGTTCGTCGCCTCGTACGTTCGCTAGCCCGATGCCCCGCTCGCGCGTGGTCGTGCTCGGAGGCACCTTCGACCACCTGCACCGGGGCCACCGGCAGCTGCTCGCGACCGCCTTCGGGTACGGGCACCCCGTGTGGATCGGTCTGACCACCGACGGATACCTCGCCGCGCATCGAAAGCCCCTCGGCTCCCGCATCGGCACCTACGCCCGGAGACGCCGACAGCTCCGGGCCTACCTGCGCCGCCAGTTTCCCGACGCCCGCTGGCGGATCACCCCGCTCGCCGACGCCGTCGGCCGGTCGGACCGCCCCGAGGTGGGTGTCCTCGTCGCCTCCGTGGAGTCGCGCGCCGGCGCGCTCGAGGTGAATCGCCGACGACGGAGGCTGGGCATGCGGCCCGTTCGGGTCCGGCTCATCCCCCTCGTCACGGGCGACGACGGGCTGGTGCTCAGCTCGCGGCGCATCCGGGCCGGGCTCATCGACGAGGAGGGGCGACGGCTCCGCCAGATCCGGGTTCGGTTGGTGGGGGCCACCGGCCCGGCTCCCGAGCTCCGTCGCGCCGCGCGGCTGGGTCTGGGAGGAGCCGAGGTGCGACTCGACCGATCGGGCGGCATCGAGCGGTCTGGGGCGACGGAGTGGGAGTACTCCCTTCGCTTTTCCCCCGGCCCTCGACGAGGACGACGAAGGGCGCCCGCCCTGCTCGCGGAGCTCACGAGCGAGGACGGTCGTCGGTGGCGTGCGAGCGCGCCCCTCGGGATCAGCTCACGGCTCGAGCAGGAGCGCGGCCTGGCCGGCCGATTGCTCCGCCGCGCGACGCGGTGACCCCGATCGGTGTTCGGCGGCGCCGGCCCGTCCCTCGAGAAAGGAATATGCTCCCGGGCGGGTGTCGCCGGCCGTGGAGACCTACCTGCGGGTGACCTTCCATAGCGAGGGGGCGAAGCCGTCGGAGGTCGCCGACCGGCTCGTGGGGTTTGGGTTTCAACCCACGCAGGGGAACTACGACTTCGTGTACGACTGGAAATCTCCGGCCGGTACGGAACAGATCCTCGACCTGGCCAATGAGGTGACTCGGCTTCTCCGAGGGCACCGCGTGCTGCTCGAGATCGAGACGGTCTGAGCTCTGCCGGGCCCGATCGCCTCCCGGTCCCGCGTGGAGGAGTTACGGCATGGCCCACGCCAACTCAGGGCGGTCGACGGACCTCCACCGTGCCGAGGGCTCCCGGTGGAGGCTCGCGAGGACCCTGCCAAGGTGGCGGGGGGCTCCGGCCCTTGGGCGGCGGGCCTTTCCGTCCGCCTCGGCTCCAGCTCAGGAGCCCGATCGCGGCGGTCGCGATCAGCGCCGCTATCTCGAGCAGGAGCAGCTCCGAGGCGGTGCCGAGGGGAGCTGCGCCGGCGCCGACGGTCTGGATCTGGATCGAGTGACTGACGCGGTCGCCAAAGAAGTCGGTCAGCGTGACCGTGACATCGGAGGTGCCGAGCTCCTCGGGCGTACAGTTCACCTCCGATCCGTTCGAGGCCGCACAGCCGACGGGCAGCCCAGCGTAGGCGTAGGTCAGCGCCCCGAACGAGCCGGCGGCGATCGCCTGGATCGTGAAGCCTTGGCCCTGGGTGACGACCGCCGGCGCCAGCAGTGTGAACCCGAAGCCGACCACGATATGGGTCGAGGCGTCGGCGCGGACGCCGGCCGAGTCGGTGACCTCGACTGTGGCGAGGAACCCCCCCGCCTCGACGAGCACGCACTGGAGGGCGGAGGCGTTCGCACTCGAGCACTCCGGCGGGAGTCCGGAGTAGGAGTACGAGAGCGGGGCCCGCCCGCCGGTGACGTTCGCGCGCAGCTGCAGCGTCGCGCCCACCGGCGGCCGTGGGTCGAGGGCGACGAGTACGACCGCAGGCCCGGATCCGGCGGAGACGGGCAGCGAGCCGGTGTACTCTCCGCCGCCGGAGTCGTTGACCCACAGCTTGGCGACGTACGCTGCGGCGCTCGAGTAGGAGTGTACTGGAGAGACCGAGGTCGACCCCGTACCGTCGCCGAACTCCCAGCCGAATCCGTACGGCCCGATGCCGCCCTGAACGGACGGGACGAACTGGACCAGTTGCCCCGCGTCGGGGTTCGGGGGGGAAGCCGACGGGCTCGCGGTCAGGCGGGGCGCGACGCTCAGCGAAAGGTTGGCGGTCTGGTTATCCCCGGCGAGATCGGTGACCGCCACCTCGACCGCGAACTGCCCGGCGCCGCTCGGGGCGCACGGGAGCGTGGGTTGGTCTAGGCTGGTACAGCCCGGCGGTAGCCCCCAGTACTGGTACATCAGGACCGACGTGACGAACCCCGAGAGGTTGACCTGCAGCGTCGTGTTGGAGCGGTTCGCAGTGCCGAGCTCGAACCGCGCCGGTGACGCCGTGAACGAGCTCACGTTGTAGGGCGCCGCGGGGGTCGGTCCTTTCGCGAACGCGCCCCCGGGCCGAACCTCCGGTGAACTCCCCCGCGCGGATGTCGTCGGGGCGCTTCGGGCGAGAGTACGTCCTGCCCCGGGAGCGAGGTCGCCGAGTAGGACAGGGAGCAGCATGGCCCCCGCGAGCACCAACGAGCCCGTCCACAGTGCGGCCCAGTGCCGGGGCGTCCGCCGGGCCCCGCTCCGGGGTCGGCTCCGATCCCGGCCGGGGCGCCCGGGACGCGCCATCTTCCGCGAAGAGCACCCGGAGATTATCCGTTCTCGGGGGAGCGAAATCGAACGAGCCGGCCCGTGTGGGGGAGGTCGCGGTCGAGCGGCGGACCGGCGGTCTCGTCAATGTTAATATGGCCCACGCCGGTGGAAACGCCGTGCAGGTGTACCCGGTCCGGCCGTCGCACCGGGCCCGACTCCGCGACGGGTCGCTCCTCGCCGTCGCCAACGAGCACTTCGGTTCCGGGCGCGAGGAGGGCGCGAAGGTGGTCTGCGCATACGGCGCCATCGCCGAGCTGCGCGCCTGGGCCGAAGGCTCCTCCCTCGCCATCGAAGTGCGCATGGACCCCAAGGTCGCCGAGGAGGTCGCGCGCGAGACGATCCGTCGGTACAACCTCTTCCTCGAGTCCGCCACCGGCTACTCCGCCAAGGAGCGGGCCAAGCGGCTGCGGAAAGGCGCCGGGGGCGGAGCCCCCGGGGGCTGATCGGTGCCCGCGGCGACGCCGCTGTCCGGCACTCCGAACGAGCAGGACCGGCTCCGGGCCAGCGTCCATCAGTACTTCCCGGTCTACGAGGCGCGCGTCACCCCCTACTCGCTGGTCCTCCTCGTCCACGTCGATCCGGCGACGCTCGAGGAGCGGTTCGATAAGCTGCGCCAGGAGCTCTGGACGCAGTTCTACATCCCCCAGCTGCGCCACGAGCAGGGCGAGTACCTCGTCGAGGTCGTCCGGAGACCGAAGCGGAGCCCGTGGGGCTCCTACGTCAACCTCGCGCTGCTGGCCGTGACCATCGCCTCCACCGTCACAGCCGGTGCCTTCTTCTGGCTCTCCTACCGCGGGGGCTACCACCTGACCAGCTCGGACTTCGTCCTTGGCGGGATCTACTTCGGAGCCCCGCTGCTCGCGATCCTCGGCCTGCACGAGCTCGCGCACTACGTGATGGCGCGCCGGCATCACGTCGAGGCTTCGCTGCCCTACTTCATCCCGGTGCCGCCGCCGTACCTGCTGTTCGGCACCTTCGGCGCGTTCATCTCGCTCCGTGAGCCGATCCCGGACAAGAAGGCCCTGCTCGACATCGGCGCCTCCGGGCCGATCGCCGGCTTTGTCGCGGCGATCCCGGTCACCCTTGCCGGCCTCTACCTCTCGGCCCACGCACCGGTCCTCTCGCCGGCGAATTGCGGACCCACGATCCTTGGCGTGAACTACGGGAACATGCTGATCGGTCTGCCCACCATCTGGTCGGCCTTCCAGTACCTGCTCGGCGTGAACCCCTCCTCGCTGCACCCGCTGGCGATCGCCGGCTGGGTGGGCATCCTGGTCACGGCGATCAACCTCCTGCCGGCGGGGCAGCTGGACGGGGGCCACGTCGCCCGCGCCCTGCTCGGGTCCCGATCGGTCTACGCCAGCTGGGCCGCCTTCATCGTACTGATCGGGCTCGGCATCCTCTACCCCGGCTGGTTCTTCTTCGCGCTCCTGATCTTCTTCCTGGGGATGCGCCACCCGCCGCCGCTCAACGACATCACCCCGCTCGATCGCAAACGGCTGGGCGTGGGTGTCGTCGCCGTCGCCCTGCTCGTCGTCGGCTTCGTCGTGGTGCCGATCGGCTCGCCGTCCGGACAGTTCGCCCTCCATCCCGGGGTCTCGGCCTCCGCGCCGCTGGGCCCCGGCATCCACATGGCCTACAACCTCAGTGTGACCGTCGTCGACCAGGACGTGGTGCCCCGGGCCTTCACCTTCACCGGCACCATCACCGAGGTGGGACCGCTGAACAATAGTTCGACCGCCCCGCTGAGCGGGGCGGCGTTCACCGACTTCCTCCAGAACGGGACGTGGATCGTGCGGCTCTCGACCGGAGCCAATCTCAGCTTCGGTGGGACCGGCAACTGGTCGCTGCCCTCGGCCGACTACTTCACCACCAGCGCGAACGGGGGAGGTACTTCGTTGCACGTGCTGTACGAGAACCGCGAGCACGCCGACGTGACGGTCCGCATCTCGGCCGACATGCTCTGCTCGCCGGGCCTCGTCTCCTCCTCCCAGTCGTACACGACCGAGCTGTTCTAGGCGCCGGGGCTCGCTTCGCCGCTGCGCCGGTAGACCCGGAACTCCCGGACCAGGCTGCGATGCACCCGGTCCGGCACGGCCACCTCGCAGCGCCACGGCCCACCGAGAGGGTGGGGCGAGCCTTCCGGCACCGCTAGGGCGACCCGTCCGTCCGGGACGAGGCAGTGCTCCCAGGCAGCTAGTACTCGAGCGAGCAGTGGGGCCGGAGGCTCCCCGCCACTGCCCGAGGCCCGACCATACGGCGGGTCCGTCAGGACCGCATCGAAGCTCCAGGCCGGGAACGGCCCCGCGAGCTCGGCGGCATCGCCTACGAGCCAGCGTTCGGCCTGAATCCCCAGATGTTCGAAGTTGCGGGCGGCGCCCCGCACCATCCGGTCGGAGAAGTCCGCTCCGGTGCAACGACCACCCAGGAGGGCCGCCTCGGCGAGGAGCGAGCCCGTTCCGACGAACGGATCGACGATCCTGTCCCCCGGTTCGACCGCCGCGAGGTTCGCGAGGGCGCGGGCGCGCTTCGGCGCGAGGCTCACCGGCTGTTGGTACGGCAGCCGCGGCATCCGTCGGTTCGCGAACGCCTCGCGGTCGGGTTCCGCGAGGCGTTCGAAGCAGTGGACCGTCCCCGCCTCGAGCCAGAACCGCAGCTCGCGCTCCGCGTCGCGCAGCACCGGACGACCTCCCGCGGCGCGGTACTGCTCGACCAGGACGTCCAGCCGCCCGGGGGCGTCCGGGGTCGGCGCTTGGAGCCAACGGAGGGCGGTGCCGCTCGTACCGAGCGAGTGAGCTCCAGGCGTCGTGATCGGGGGCGGCCAAGGCCGCGGCGCGAGCAGCTGCCGGAACAGCGCCATGCGCCCGATCCTCGAGCAAGCGGCGGCCTCCGAGGGGAGCTCGACCTCTCGCCATCGTCCGGGGGGGGTTGCCGGGCCCGTTGCCCGGAGTTCGCCGTGGTGGGCAAGGAGCGAGGCCAGCTCGGCGGCGGCGAGCGCTTCGTTCTCTCCCGAGAGTTCGACGAGGAATCTCACTCCCGCACCTCCCGCGACCATTCGGCGAGGTCGCGCTCGAGATGCGCCGTGTGCGAACCGGCCCAGTACCGGTGCCCGCAGGCGGTGCAGCGGAACTGGGGGGAGCCGCCCGTAGAGTTCCCGGCCTCTCCCGGGGGCACCGTGACCAGCGGGCCGTTGCACTCGGTGCATCGGTCGAAGCGGGGGACGCGCGGCAGCGCCGGCCAGGCCCGCCAGAGCTCGACGAGCTGGGCCCGCACGTCGACGGCTCGGAGGAGCTGGGCGCGCTCGGAGCGACGGGCGAGCGCGACGTCGCGGGTGAGCAGGACGCGCTCGCTACGGCGTTGGTGCTGGAGCAGCTCGTCGTCGGAGAGACCCCGGACGTACTCGGCGTCGCAGCCGAGGATGCGGAGGTACCGGGCGAGCCGACCGAGCATTTCGTCCACGAGCCAGGCCGGCGACGCCACCGCCGGTCGACCCGGCGCCGGGCGATAAGCCGGTCCGGTCGGCCAATCTTATCTCGCGGGCGGGCAGTCGCCGCCCGTGCGCCTGTTCGGCACGAACGGCATCCGCGAGGTCGTCGGCGAGCGGCTCACGCCCGCCTTCGCGGCCGACCTCGCCGGGGCGATCGGCAAGGGCCTGCCGACCGGCGCTCCCATCGCCGTGGGCTGGGACGGCCGCACGTCGAGTCCCGGACTGGCCCGGATCGTGTCGGGCACGCTCGCGCTCTCCGGTCATGACGTCGTCGAGCTGGGCCTCCTGCCCACGCCGGCCTTCCAGTACAACGTGGCGGCGGTGGGGGCGCAGCTCGGTGTGATCGTCACCGCCTCGCACAACCCGCCGGAGTTCAACGGGTTCAAGCTCATCGCGGCCGACGGCCTCGAGGTCCTTCGGAGCGTCGAGGAAGGGATCGAGGCCTCGGTGGCCAGCGGCCTCGCCGCGCCGGTGGCGTTCGACCGCGTGAACCCGATCCGGCAGGACCCGGCCGGCGCGAACCGCTACCTGCACGCGATCTCCTCGGCCGTCGACGTCGACCGCATCCGCAAGCGGAAGTTCTTCGTGGTCCTCGATTGCGGTAACGGCGCGAGCGTCGTCACGAGCCCCGAGCTGCTGCGTCGGCTCGGCTGCCGGGTCGTGACGCTGAACGGCCAGGTCGACGGGACCTTCCCCGGCCACCCGTCCGAGCCCACCGAGACGAACCTGGCGGGGCTCCGCGCGGCGGTGCCGGCCTTCGGCGCCGATATCGGGATCGCCCACGATGGCGACGCCGACCGGTGCGTCTTCGTCGATGGGGCGGGGCAGTTCCTGCCCGGCGAGCGGGTCCTCACGCTCTTTGCCCGGCAACGCGCCCGCCTCAACCGCGGCGGCGTTGTCGTGACCCCGGTGTCGAGCTCGCAGAGCGTCGAGGACGTGGTCGTGCCGCTCGGCGGCGAGGTGGTCTACACTCGGATCGGCTCCCCGTCGGTGACGCGCGAGATGCAAAAGCGCAAGGCGATCTTCGGGGGTGAGGAGAATGGCGGCCTGATCTTCCCGGAGCTCCAGCTGGCGCGCGACGGAGCGATGTCCGCCGCCGCCATGCTCGACCTCCTGGCGCGCGAGGAGCTCACGCTCACCCAGGCGGTCCAAGACCTGCCGACCTATGCGCTCCGCAAGGAGAAGATGACCCTCCCGGCCGAGGCGCTCGAGGCCGTCTTGGCCGAGGTCGGCCGGGCACTGGCCGCCACCTCGTCCAAGGTGGTCACCCTGGACGGCGTGAAGGCCTACCGGGAAGGCGGGTGGGTCCTCGTTCGCCGGTCGGGCACCGAGCCGATCATCCGGATCTTCGCCGAGGCCAAACAGCCCGAGGTCGCCGACCGCCTCATCCGCGAGACCCTGCACGCGCTCGAGGCGGCGCGCACCCAGGCGAAGGTCGCGAGCCGATAGGCGATCTCCGTCGGAGCGAGCCGGACCGGGGCCGACCCTCGCCCGCGGCGGCGTTTATACTCCGCGAAACTGGGCGTTCGATGCGCCGTCGCCGCCTTTCCCGGTCATCCGTCGTCCTGCTGGGACTGGTGCTCCTCGTCCTCGCGCTTCCTTCGGTAGTCCCGGGTCCCTCGATCGGCCACTCAGTCCCGCCGCGTGCGGCTGGGCCGCCGCTCGTGCGGCCTTCCATGCTATCGACCGCGGCCGCCCCCGCCCCTCGCCTCACGGTCGCTCCGGTCCCCGGCCAAGTCTACGCCCCATTCGTCACCGGTTTCACCGGCGTGGACCAGCAGTCGATGCTCGCCATCGATCCGGCCCACCAGCTGCTGTACGCGATCTCCTCCACCGGCGGGTTCGTGACCGTGTCCAATCTCAGCACGGGGGCGCTCCTGCGGGAGTCGGTCATCGACCCGAACCCGCTCCCCGGCTTCGTGTCCTGGGACGGGCTCTGCCTAGACGCCGGAGCCGGCACGCTCTTCGCGTCCTTCCAGACCCCGGTCAACGGCTCGGTCTGGGCCATCAACACGAGCTCGCTCGCGGTGGTCCACAACTACACCGACTTCCCTCCCGTCCCGAACTTCGAGCCGGCGGCGCTGGCCTTCGACGCTCCCTCGAACACGCTGCTCGTGCAGAACCGCTCCGGAGGCCTCGTGGCCCTGCTCAATGTGACGAGCGGGGGCACCAAGGCGGTGCTCGATCCGTGCCCGGCCAATGCGAC
>DASYZY010000088.1:0-4183 GCA_035945735.1 Thermoplasmata archaeon | reverse complement strand
CAGCTCGAGGCTACGCGAACCGAGCCGCCGAAGGTAGCGGGCCATCCGATCCCAGTCGAGCGCTCCGGCGGCGCTTTCGATGATCTTCGCCACGCCGCCGAGACCCCCGGCGAACTCCGGGCGGGCGAGGCAGTCGAGCACGGTCCGCTCGGGGTCGCTTACGCGGATCGCTTCCCCCCGACGTTCGATCCGTTCGAACCCGAAGAAGCGCCCCGGGGCGACCGTGATGCGGCGGAACTGGGCGGCGTGGGTCCACCGGGCGCCTCCTCGCTTTGGCGTGACGATGTAGTACAGGCGGCTCGCCTGGGGAAGGAGCCCGAGCAGCTCGGCCGCCGTGGCGAATCCGAAGTAGTAGGGCTCGACGATCCGGCTCCCCACGCGCAAGGGGTCGGTGTCCGGAATCGCATCCGGGCCGTGGCGGCTCGGGTTCAGCAGGTATCTGCCCCGGCCCACCCGCTGGAGCCACCCCTTCCTCACCAGCTCGTGGGCCAGTTTTCGAGCGAACCCGGCTGAGACGCCCGCTCGCTGCCGAAGCCCGTCCAGCGTCAGGTCCTCCAAACCCTCGGCTTCGAGGGAGAGCACGATCTTGGCCTCGGACCGGGAGAGCGAGCGGGCCTCCACGTCGAGGCCAGGTGTTCTGCCTACGTTAAAGTTACTGATATGGTAATTTGGCATGCATTGTTACACACGGTCCTGCACGGGGGGGACCGGACCGGCCGGCCAGGCCCGCTGGACGAGGCGGGGGAAGCGGAGGCCCGGCGGTCCAACTCTGGACGCCCCGCCGAATCCTTCTAAGACGCGACGGCCTCCCGGCGTCCGTGATCGACCACCTCAACGCCTACGCGCTCGTGGTCCGCGATGTACGACGATGCGCCGAATTCTACCGGGACAAGCTGGGGTTCAAGCTCCAGATGATGAGCGATGAGGACGCCTACCTCAGCTTCGGGCCGAAGGGAAGCCCGACGTTGGCCATCATCGGGCTGAAGGGGCACGCGGCGGAGATCGCCCACAAGAGCCGGAGCTTCGCCGGGGAGGGGTTCAGTCGCGGCTACTTCGCCGTGTTCTTGGAGGACGCCGATGCGGCCTACGAAGAGCTCCGCGCGAAGGGCGTGAAGTTCCTGACGCCGCCGACGACCCGCGCGGGCGGCCAGCGGTACGCCTTCTTCGAGGACCCCGAGGGCAACCTCTGGGAGATCTCCCACTTCCCGAAGGAGAAGTGACGGCCCGAGCGGCGGCTACTTCGCGTGAGGCGGGGCCATCGGCCGGGGATCGAAGACCACCTGCACGCGCGCGATCTTGTCTCCCTTCACCTGGTACCACTCGACGACGTACATCGTCGGCAGGGGGGGCTTGAACTTGAGGTCGCAGAGGACCGCGACGTCGTCGCCCTCGGCGAAGATCCGCTTCACATCGACGCCCTCGACCATCGGGTAGAGCTTCTGCAGGGCGGCGATGTAGTCGTCGGCCCGATGGAAGGTGTCGAGCGGGCCGGTGAACTCGAGGTCGTCCTTGAGATGGGTGCGCATCGCCTTCCAATCGCCGCGCCCCATCGCTTCCTGGTACTTCGCCACCACGTCCTTCGCGTGCGTCATCGTTGCTTCTCCTTGGTCTCGGTTGGGTGAGCCGGCAGATCCTGCCAGCAGGCCAGTACGGGTCCGCCGGGGACGCGGAACCAGAAGAAGCTCCCCATGCCGGGGACCTCGACCGTGGGTAGGACGATGACCGCCCCGGCGGACTCGACCTTCCGCTGCGCCGCCGCCAGATCGCGGACGCGCACGTAGGCGAGGCTCGCGGGCTGCTCGGCGGGCTGGACGGGTCGGACGCCCCCGCGACCGTCGGGCGTCTCGTACGAGAGGTACTCGCCCATCGGCATCGCGACTGACCGGAACTTCCAGCCGAACACCTGCTCGAGGAATCTCCGGGTCGCCGCCGGGTCCGCGCTCGAGAGCTCCGTGAAGGCGAGGCCGCCCTCGGTCGGCGATGCCCGATCCTCCGGGGCCGACATGCGGTTTGCCGGTTCCGATATCCTTAGGATATTATAGTTCCTCGGGGACCGGAGGGATACCGATGCCCCGGTCGCGAACGCCCCCACCGGCGACCGCCAGTCTGCGGCCCCGGCTCGAGTATCAGGCCGACCCGCTCGGGCAGAGCGTCCGCCGTCTCGGCCAGAAGTGGACGCTGCTGCTCCTCCGGGACATGGCGTTTCTCAAGCTCGGACGATTCACGGAGTTCCTCCGGAACAACCCAGGTCTCACCCCGAGGGTCCTATCCCGTCGGCTCAAGGAGATGCGTGCCGAGCAACTGATCCGACGCCAGGGCTCGGGCCGCGGCGTCACGTACACGCTGACGCCTCGGGGTCAGGATGCGGTCTACATCCTCCTGGCGTTCCTGCAGTATGGGCTGAAGCACCACCGCTCCCGGGGTGCGCCGCCCCCCAGCGGCTGAGCTCCGTCGAGCCGGGCGCCGGGGGACAAGAAACTGGTACCACGGCGACCGCTTGGGCTCCTCCTAGGTCCGAACCGCCCTCCTTCGTCCGACCCCCGGTGGTCCGGCAGAACCGCCGCCACTCGCGCACCCCGGGATTCCTGTTCTATCAACTGCTGTACGCCCCGGCGAGCCTGGTCCGCACGATCTACCAGGAGCTGCTCGTCCTCGTCGGGATGTTTGCGATCGGCGGGCTCGTCTTCGCCCACTACGAGGGCCTCCCGCCGCTCGACGCGCTGCTCGCGTCGATCTGCACGATCACGACGATCGGGCTCTACGTGCCCAATGGGGGCAACTTCGTGACCCTGAACCACACCGAGGCGCTCCTGCTCATCATCCTCATCATCGTCTCCGTGGGTGCCGCGGCGTCGTTGCTGCAGGATACCGTGAGCTCGGTCGTGAACGGGGATAGGGCACGGGGCGCCGCCGGGCGGAGCCCGATCAGGCGGCTCAAGGGCCACGTGATCGTCTTCGGGTACGCGCACCTCGGCCGCTACGTCGCCGACAAGCTCGGGGCGATCGGCAGCGACCGGGTCGTGGTCACCCACGACCCCAACCTCTACGAATCCCTCGTCAAGGGCCATCAGCTCGCGGTCCACGAACTCGAGAACCGGCCGCTGGTCGCCCTGTGCGAAGCGAACGTCGAGACCGCCTCGACCGTGATCACCGCCCACGAGAAGGACACCGACAACATGCTCGCGATCCTGAGCGCCCGCCGGCTCCGGCCGGACCTACGGATCATCACCGTGGTGCACGACGAGCAGCTCGTCGAGACCGCGAAGAACGCCGGCGCCGACGTGGTGATCCCCTCCACCGTATCGGTCGGCCATCTGCTCGCGCTGTCGGCCACCACCCGGGACCTCGTCGGCTTCGTCTTTTCCGAGAAGCTCGGGGCCAAGGAGATCGCGCGGTTCTCGGAGTTCAAGTCCTCCACGCTCATCGGTCGGCCGGTCTCGGCCCTCACCGAGCACGCCCACGTCGTTGGGATCGTCCGGCGGGACGAGCTCCTCCGCAACCTCTTCGACCCGGGCCTTCGGATCCAGGAGGGCGATACCTTCCTCATGTTCGGCGTCCCGGTCGGGCTCCACGAGCTCGAGGTCGAGGCCGAAGCGACCTAGCGCGGCCGCCGCTCCGAAGTGCGACATGGCGAACCGGGTCCCGGTCTCGGAGCCGCTGCCGCCGCTGCGGTTCCGGCCGGTGCGCCCCGCTGAGCTCGGACCGGTGTTCGATGTGCTCGAGGAGGTCAGCCGCTGGGAGGAGGAGATCGGGCTGCCGCATCCTTGGCCACGGCCGTTCCCCCGGGAGCGCATGACGGAGGCCGCCGCCCGGGGCGAGGTGTACGCCATCGAGGACGACCGCGGGGAGATGCTCGGGACGGTGACGCTCCAGTGGGAGGATCTCCCGTTCTGGGGGGCTCGGCCGCCGGACGCCGGGTACGTCCATCGATTGGCGGTGCGCCGGCGCCACGCCGGTCGCTCGATCGGCCGGCGCGCGCTCGACTGGGCCGAGACCGAAACCCGCAATCGGGGTCGGATCTACCTGCGGCTCGATTGTCTGGTCGAAAGCGACCGGCTCCACGCGTACTACACGTTGGCCGGTTTCTCCCCCATCGGCGACGTGACGGTGGGCGGTCTGCGGTGCCGGCTCTACGAGCGCCGGATCGGGCCGATGTAGATGCCCGCGACGGACGTCAGCGGGG
>DASYZY010000087.1:0-2539 GCA_035945735.1 Thermoplasmata archaeon | reverse complement strand
CCACGACGCCCATGGTAGCGCGCCGCGCGTCCAACTCCCCGCTCCGAAGCCGGGGCACGCCCCGACGGCACATCTACAATTGGACCGCAGGCGGTGCCCGAGGTCGCCGACGTCGATAGGTTTATGCGTCCGACGAGCCATGCATAATCGTCTGACAACTACTAGGATTCTGTCTGACGGACGATGCCCGAGACGAGCGAGCGCGTAACGGTCCGGATTCCCCAGGAGCTACTGGAGAAGCTCAAGGCGATCCAGCAGGCGAAGGGCACGCCCACGATCTCCGACACGATCCGCGAGGGCCTCGAGCGGTACATCGAGATGAATCTCCCCCCACCGAACATCCGCAAGGTGGTCGTCGACCTCTCCCGCCAGGACAACCGTCAGCTCGAGGAGTTCGTCCGCGAGGGCGGCTCGGTCTCGATCGACGACGCCGTGCGCGCGGCCGTCCGCGAGTACATCCGCACCCGGATCGACACCGCCAGCGGGGTGCGCGTGCGACGCGAGGGCGATAGCCTCGCGGCGGAGGGCTCCGCGCCCCCCTAGCGCCGGGAGCGCGAGCATGCCCATCACCGACCCCCTCGCCTTCGACAGTTTCCCGGGCCGGCCCGACGGCGAGCGCATCGCCGTCGTCGGCCTCGGCGGCGCGGGTTGCGAGGCGGTCCGGGACCTCGTGCGGCTCGAGCTACCCGGCGTGCGCGCCGTCGCGATCAACACCGATGCCACGCACCTGGCCCGCATCCAGGTCGAGGAGCGGATCCTCCTCGGCCAGCGCCACCTCAAAGGGCGCGGCAGCGGCGGGGACCGCGAGCAGGTGCGCGCGAGCGCCGAGGAGGCCCGCGAGGAGCTACTGCGGCGGCTCGAGCGGAACGAGATCGTCTTCCTGTTGGCCGGGCTCGGTGGCGGCACCGGAAGCGCGCTCCTGCCTCTCCTCACCCGGGGCCTGCGCGAGCGTCAGACCCTCGCCGTCCCCGTCGCCTTCCTTCCGTTCCATATCGAGCTCGAGAGCAATCCCGAGCGGCGTTCGAACGCCCTTGGTGCCCTCGAGGAGCTCGAGTCGATGGGCGGGCTCCTCCTCGCCCTCTCCAACGAGAAGCTCCGGAGGTTCGAGTCGCTCCCGATGCCGAGGGTGCTCCAGGCACGGAACGCCTACCTGCACGGACTGGTCGCAAGCCTCGTCGACATGGTCGAGCACCCGGGCCAGCTCAACGTCGATCTCGCGAGCCTGAAGAGCCATCTCGCCGGCTCTGGCGTCTCGACGCTGCTGCTCAGCGAGGAGCACGTCGAGGAGCCCGAGCGGCTCGTCCACGCCGCGCTGAGCGACACTCTCCTCGACTTCGAACTGAGCGACAACCCCAGCGCACTCGTCCATGTCGAGGGTGGGTCCAACCTGACCCTCGGCGCGCTCGAGAGGGTCTGGCGGACGATGCGCCGACGGCTCGGCGAGCCCCGCCGCATGCTGGTGGGCACCCGCACCCATCCCGAACCGCGCGCGGCTGTACGGCTCACGGCGGTCGTCGGCGGTCTGCGGACAGGGACGGTCCGCGAGGCCATGACGCCGAGGCTCCTCGCACCGGCGTGAGATACGCCGCTACCGCCCCGCAGAGGTTAATGAGGCATCCTCCGTCTCTCGAGGTGTGAGCGCCGCTCGACGGGCCCGGGGGCCCGCGCTCGCCCTCGGGGTCCTGTTGCTGATCCTCCTGCTCGTCGCGCCTCCGCTGGCCACGTCCGTCCCCGGCGGCCGGTCGCCGCCGATGCCGGCGCGCACGAACGCCGCCCCCACCACGGTGGGTGCGGCGGTCGCGGCTCCTCGCGGCGGGGCGATCCCGAACGGCGAGTGGGTCAACGTGACCGGCTCCGGCGCGCCTTCCGCGCGCTTCGGGGCCTCGATGGCGTACGACGCCGCTCTCGGCCAGGTGATCCTGTTCGGAGGCTGTGGCCTCGTCGTCTGTCCGCTCAACGACACGTGGGCGTTCTCCGGCGGGGTGTGGGCTCAGCTCCACCCGGCCGTCTCCCCGCCGGGCCGGTGGGCGGCGATGGTGTCGTACGACCCGCAGCTCTCCGCCGTGGTCCTGTTCGGGGGGTGCGGCAACACCACCTGCACCCTCAACGACACGTGGGAGTTCACGGGCCCGACGTGGGCGCCGATCCCCGCCGGAGCGGCCCCGACGGGCCGCTCGGGAGGTTCGCTCGTCTACGACGCCAACGGCTCCCGCCTCCTGCTGTTCGGCGGCTGCTACCGGACGCCGGGCGTCTACGGCTACAACTGCGGCGGGAACACGGTGTGGGAGCTGAACTCCAGTTCCGCGTGGCTGAACGTCACCCCGTCGGGGCCGGCGCCCCGTTCGCGCGCGTACGAGGCGGCCGCGACCGATCCCTCCGTCGGAGGTATCCTCGTCACGGGCGGCTCGGCGTTCGGGCTGTTCTACCAGCAGCAGTACTGGTGGACCGACACGTGGGGGCTTGCCGGGAGCACCTGGACCAACTTCACGGCGGCCCCACCACCCGGACCCTGCTGCGAGGCCTCGGCGGCCTGGGACAA
>DASYZY010000086.1:0-5624 GCA_035945735.1 Thermoplasmata archaeon | reverse complement strand
CACGCGTAGAGGGTCGCCACTTAACGGTAACTCGCGCCCGTCGAGGAGGATGCGCCCGGACAGGCCTCGCTTCTGCAGCCGGAGCCTCCGGCCCGTCGGCTCGCGGCGGACGACGAAGGTCGAGAGCGTCTCGTCGACGATGGTCGCCTCGAAGGGGAGCGGCTGGACGCCCGGCGCCGCTTCCACCCGGATCGGGGCGCCGATGAGCTCGCCGGCGAGCGGGCTGGCCGGAGGGCGAGCCGCGTCCCGGCTCATGCGCTCGCGCCTGCCCGCCGGCGGGGGGCGACGACGACTCCGCGGCGGCGTTCGTTGCGCACGGTGAGGGCGCGGGCGACGTTGGTGCGGAGCGCGCGCATCCGCCCCGGGCTCGGGGGCGCACCGCCCATCGCGGCCACGCCGCGCTCGCGGAGCAGGTCGTTCTCGATCTCGGCGATCTTCCGGTCGAGCTCGGAGTCGGGCAGCGCCCGGAGATCGTGCATGCGCAGCAGCGTCACGTGCCCTCCGCCGGCAGCGGCTCCGCGGTCGGGGCCATGACCACGGGCGGAGGCTCGGCCGCGGCGACGGCCGCCGCGATCTCGGGCACGCCCTTGATATGGATCTCGTCGGAGAGCTTCACGTTCGGCCGCATGATCCAGACCGAGACGCCGATGACGCCCGGCTTGAGCCGCGCCGGATAGAAGCCTTTCTCGACCTGCAGCAGCGCGGCCTCGCCGCAGTACTTGATCATCCCCGAGCGGAACCGCTCGGTCCGGTGGCGCTCGCCGGTGAGCTTGCCGGACAGGATGACCTGGCAGCCCCGGGCGCCGCTCTCCATGATCCGGCGCACGGTGGAGTGGCCGGCGCGCCGGAAGTGCCAGCCGCGCTCGAGGGTGGCCGCGAGCTTCTCGGCCATGAGCTGGGCGTTGAGCGCCGGCTGCCGCTCCTCCTGGACCTCGATCTGCGGATTGTCGAGCTGGAAGCGGCCCTGGATCTCCTGGGTGAGCTGCTTGATGAGCTCGCCCCGGCGGCCGATGAGGATCCCCGGCCGCTCGCAGATCAGGGTGACGCGCGTGCCCATCGGGGTGCGCTGGATGTCGAGGCCGCCGAAGCCGGCGCGGGCGCTCTCGCGGACGAGGAAGTCCTTCAGCAGGACCCGGCGCGTGGCCTCCTCGATGACCTTCCGCTCGCTCGCCACGCCTAGGCCTCCGCGCGCTCGCGCAGCACGATCTCGACCGAGGTGGTCTGCTCGTTCCAGGCGGTGGAGCGGCCGTGGGCGCGGGGCATCCGCGCCTTCTGGATCTTGCCCCGCGAGCTCGCCGCCACCGCGACGTACAGCCGGTCGACGTCGAGGCCGTCGAACTCGGCGTTCGCCTCGGCGTTCTTGAGCACCTGCAGGACGTTCTTGGCGACCTTCTTGGGGTAGCGGCCCGGGCCGATGCCGCGTTTGTGGGCGGTCTCCTGGTTGTACCGCCGGAAGGGCACGGCGCGGGTCAGGGACTCGACCTCCTCCAAGAAGGTGCGGGCCTGCTCCAGCGGCCGGCCCCGGATCGCGTTCAGGACCTCGTAGGTCTTCTTCGGGGAGATGGGGAGCTCGACGCCCCGGGCGCGGGCGATGTTCCGTTCCTCCCCGTGGTAGCTGTAGCCGCGCATGGACTCACTTGAGAGGCATGAACTTCGACGAACGAGTCGCGCCCACGCCCGGGCCCGAGTGCTTCTCGAAGCGCCGCGTGAGGCTGAACTCGCCGTAGAGGTGACCGATCATCTCCGGCCGGACCTCGACCTCCTTGAACTCCTTCCCATTGTGGATCGCCACGCGCCGCCCGACGTGCTCGGGCAGCACCATCGCGTCGCGGCAGTGCGTGCGCAACGGCTTGTCGGCCGGCGCCTCCCGCATCCGCTCGAGGAACCGCTGCACATCCGGCGTGAAGCCGCGCCGGATGGAGCGGCGCGCCCGCGAGTTGAGCATCTGACCAAGGTCGACGAGTGAGAGCGCCTGCAGCTCCGGCAGCGTCTTGCCCCGGAGCGTGAACTCGCGCTTGCGGCGCGCCTCGACCTTCTTGCCCTTGCGTACCTTCGCCATCGCCTAGCGCTCCTGCTCTCGCTTGCGGCCGCGCTTGGGCGAGAAGCGGCCGACCTTGGCGCCGGGCCAGGCCCCGGCGCTCACGGTGCTCGGGCGGCCCACGTGCTGGTGGGCCCCTCCGCCGAAGGGGTGGTTGACGGGGTTCATGGCGACCCCGCGGACCTTCAACGGCGCGCGGGCGAGGCTCTGCGTCATGTGGAACTTCTTACCGGCCTTGGCGATGGGGCGATCCCGGCGGCCCCCGCCGCCGACCGCGCCGACCTGGGCGCGGCAGCCGGCGAGGAGGTCCTTGAACCGGCCGCTCGGCAGCTGCACGGTGACCGCGCGTCCCGAGTGGGCGACGACGAGCGCGCTCGTACCGGCCGTGCGGACGAGCTTCCCGCCATCCAGCGGCTTGACCTCGAGGTTGGAGACCAGGGTGCCGTCGGGGATCGCCGACAGCGGAAGGAGACTCCCGCGGTCGACCGCCCCCTCGTTGAGCGCGAGGGTCGCGCCGGTCCGAAGGCCGGCCGACGCGAGGAGGGTGTACTTTCGTCCGTCCGGGCCGCGTACTTCGGCCACGGGGGCGCTGCGCCCGGGCGCCTGCCGGATGTCGAGGACCGTCGCCGGACCGATCGCCGAGTGGGGCGGGTGGACGAGCGGCCCGTGGTGCCGGTGGCTCGGCGAGCGGTAGGTGGGTGTGCCGGAGCCGCGCCGGCGCGAGATGATGCGCTTTCCCATCAGAACACCCCGGCCCGGGAGCCGATGTCCTCGGCGGAGAACTCGGGGGCGAACCGCACGGTGGCGATCTTGCCGCTCCGGACGATCTTGATCGTGATCTTGGCGACCTTACACTGGTAGGTCTCTTGGACCGCCTGCTTGACCTGCGCGCGCGTCGCGCGCCGGTCGACCATGAACTCGAGCTTGTTCTGGCGCTCCATCTCGTCCATCGCCTTCTCGGTGACGTAGGCGTGGAGCAGGATGCGGTGCTGCAGCCGCGTCATGCACCGGCCTCCAAGCGGGTCTCGAGCGCCGCGAGCGAGGCCGGGGTGAACAACGTGAGCCGACCGGCGACGCCGCCGGGAGCGAGGTCCTCGGTGGAGAGCCGGCCGATCGGCACGACATCCACGCCGGAGAAGTTGCGGAAGCCACGGGCCTTGCCCGGGGCGGTGACCACGACGAGGAGGCTCCGAGGCTGCTGGGTCCGGCGGCCCCGGCGCTTGCCTCGTCCGGCGCGGACGTGGACCCCGTCGCGCGCTCGGGCGAGCTCGTCGCCGAGCTTGAGGCGCTCGAGGATCTGGTGCGCCTCTTGGGTAGTGCCGACCTCTTCGAGCGGGTCCTCGAGCACGACGGGCAGATGGAGGGACTCGGGGAGCTTGTGGCCCCGGGCGCGGGCCAGCGTAGGCTCGCGCGTAGCCGCTAGCGCCGCGGCGAAGGCGATCCGCCGCTCGCGCCAGTTGATGGACTTGGCCCAGATGGTGGCGACCCGAGGCGGATGCGCGGCGCCGCCGCCGACGGTGTTCGGCGCCTGCGCCCCGCGCTGCGAGCCCATCAGTCTCGGCGTCCGCGCGACGCCCTGACCCTTGCCGGACCACTCGACCGAGTGGCGACGACCGGAGCCGCGTCCCGTGCCGTGGGGCTGGCGGCGACGGGATCGGGCGGCGACGACGGCGCGCTCGACCAGGTCCGGTCGCAGCGGCGCGGAGAACGCGACCGGCAGCGTGAGGGCGGCGCCGCTCTTGCCCTCGAGGGAAAGGACGTGGACGCGGTGGCGCGACGGGGCGGGCTCGCCGGCCGGGGCGGATGCTGGGGCCGCTCCGGCAGGGTCGCTCATGCTCCCTGCTTGGACCGCGTGCTCAGGTAGCGGATGTCGACCTTCTCGACGCTCACGACCTGCATTCGCATCGGCGCCCGGAAGCGCAGGAGCCGCTTCGCCGGGCCGGGAAGCGATCCGTGGAGGAGGAGGCAGGCGCTGCGCACCTCCCCGTAGTGAGGGAAGCCGCCGAGGGGCGTGACCGGGTCCTTCTTCGGGTCCTTCACGACCCGGAGCACCCGGATGTTGTAGATCGTGCGCCGGTGGTAGCCCATCTGGCCGGCCTGGGGGATGCGGTAGCTGACGAAGCTCGGGTTGTGCGGGCCGAGCGTGCCGATCATCCTCCGGTGCTTCGAGTTCTTCCGGGGCTGGAGCTTCACGCCCCAGCGCTTGATGTGGCCCTGGAACCCCTTGCCCTTAGTCACGCCGATGACGTCGAGGAACTCGCCCTCCTTCGTCAGCTCGTCGACGGAGAGCTCCTTGCCGAGGAGGCCGAGGGCAAAGGTACGGCGGGCCTTCGGGTCCTCGCCGCTCACCCGCAGTTCGAAGACTTCGGGGACCTTGGATGGGACGCCGGTGACGAGGGACGGTTGGGTGAAGGCGACGAGGCGGACCTCCGTGCCCTCGTGATGCTCGAACCGGTTCCTCGCGTCGGAACCGGAGGGGGGGTGTTCGGGGATGACGTGGATCAGATTCTGGTCGAAGGGGTCGGCCCAGACCTCGGAGACGACCCGCATTCCGTACGGGCTGCGGCGGTACAGCCGGCAGCCGGCGACCTTGATCGGGGGCGTCTCGACGACGGTGACCGGGACCGACACTTCCTGACCGGCGGTGGTGGAGCGCTTTCGATAGTCGACGATGAACGCGTGGGTCATGCCCACCTTGAAGCCGGCGAAGCCTTCGACGGCGGGGGCCTTGGGTCCGGGGGGCCACGACCTCAGGCGAGGTAGCGGCCGGGCAGACCGGGACCGGGGCGAGAAGCCGAGCGAGCCTCGGCGGGGACGATGCCGACGTGCCATGGTCTAGGGAGCGTGCTGCCTCCGGTGGGGGTTGGGCAGAAAGGTTCGGTATTTAAGCGCTCGCGCGCGCGTCGTCGGAGAAGCTCGAGCTCGAGAGAAAACCGGCCCCTTCTCTGAACGCGCGCGTTCGAAGGACGCCCCGCATGACCCACCGCTCGTTGGCCTCGTACGGGCGAAGGGTTTAGCTCCCGTCTCTCGTGGGTCGAGCGTGCCCGCGAGCCCAACGCCGATGCCAGTGAGCTTCGCGGACGTCCGAGCCGCGGCGGAGCGGATCCGGGGATCGGTCCGGCGCACCCCGCTCATCGAAGCACCGCCGCTGCCGGGCCTTCCCGGCGCGAAGGTCTACTTCAAGCTCGAGAACCTGCAATGGACCGGGGCGTTCAAGCTCCGGGGCGCGACCAACCGGCTCGCGCAGCTGAGCCCCGAGCAGGCCCGGGTCGGTGTCGTGGCCGCCTCGGCCGGCAACCACGCCCAGGGCGTCGCTTGGGCGGCCCGTGCGCTCGGGATCCCCGCGACGATCGTGATGGCGTCGACCGCCTCGCCGATGAAGGTCACCGCCACCGAGGCGCTTGGTGCGACGGTTAGGCTGCACGGCGCCGACTACGAGGAGGCCTTCGAGGAGGCCGTTCGCCTCGCTCAAGCGGAATCGCTCACGCTCATCCATCCGTTCGATGATCCCGGGATCATCGCCGGCCAAGGCACCGTGGGTCTCGAGATCCTCGAGGAGCTGCCGGCGACCCGGCGGATCATCGCC
>DASYZY010000085.1:0-2823 GCA_035945735.1 Thermoplasmata archaeon | reverse complement strand
CCGCCGACCTCGCCGTAGACCCGGCGCCGCCGGCCGGCCGGCTTGCGCGTTCGCACCAACTCTCGTCGGTCGAGCCGGCCCCACCTCTATAGAGGGGTGGGCGGCTAGGTGGCCGAATGGCCTCGACCCCGGCCTCCGCGCAGTCGCCCACGGCGACGAGCGAGTGGACCTACCGGGGAGGTCCTACTGTCCTGGCTGGAGGGATCGTCGCGCACAACGAGGTGCGCCACCTGGAGGCCGCCGTCCGGTCGCTGCTCGAGCAGGAGCTGCCGCCGGGCGTCCGGTGGGGGACGATCTGGGTCATCTCCAGCGGTTCCACCGATGGCACCGCCGATCTCGCCCTCCGGCTCGCCTCCAAGGACGATCGAGTCCGCGTCGTCATCGAGCCGGAGCGCAAGGGAAAGTCCGCCGCCATCGCCGAGATCCTCCGCCGCGCCAGTGGAGCGCTGTTGGTCCTGCTCAACGCCGATGCGGTCGCGGCCCCGCGCAGCGTGGTCGCGCTGCTGGAACGGGCCGACGGCCTCGAGCCGCCGTTCGCCGTCATGGGTCGACCGCTGCCGCCGGCCCGGCCCGGAGCGTTCGCTTCCGCCATCGAGCTCCTGTGGGAGCTGCACCACCGACTCCACGTCGAAGCGTTGACCCAAGGGGTCGGTACCCACCTCTCCGACGAGCTGCTGCTCCTGTCCCTGGAGGAGGCCCCGCCGCTCGAGGCCGGCATCATCAACGATGGCGCGTTCGTCGGCGCGTGGCTGAGCTCCCATGCCGGCACGCTCCGGTACTCGACCCGGGCGTGCGTGGCCATCGACGCTCCCACCCGGTGGCGCGACCACTTGGGCCAGCGCCGGCGCATCCACTTTGGGCACCGGCAGGTCAGCCGGCTCGTCGGGGTGAGCCCGACGACGCTGCCCGGATTCCTGCGGCGCCACCCCCGGGCCGCCGCGGCGCTGCTCCGCCGAGCGCTGCGCGCCCGCCCGGACGGGATCCGCTCGTTCGCCTACCTCGCGAGCGCCGAGGCGGCCGCGTTCCTGCTCTCGGGCTTCGACCACGTGAGGGCACGCAACCACGTGCTGTGGACGCGGATCAGCTCGGGGCCGGAGCTGCGGCATACGCCGCCCGCAGCCGCTCGAACTTTAGCGTCTGAAGCGCCATCCGTTTCGGCTGAGTGACGGTGTGGAACTCCTCCGCGCCGTCCCCGGCCCGACGAAGTCGGTAGCAGGCGTAGAGCCCCTTGCACTGGAGGTAGGCGGCTACCCACGGGAAGGCCGCGGCGTTCAGCAACCGCATGGCGAGCCCCGGCCCAGGTACAGTCTCCGGCGGAGGGGGAGCCGACTCCCACCGATCGAACATCCGCGGGACCTCGGCGCGAAGCCAGCGGGCCTCCCCCAGAAGAGAGGCGTAGTACGGCTGACCGAACACCGGCTGCGCCGAGAGGGCTTCCCGGGCGAACAGGAACCCGCGGGCCGTCGAGAACTCCCGGCGGGCCACATCCTCCTCGACCACATAGTTGAGGCAGAAAGTGGGCAACGGAGCTCCGTTGTGCGAGCGGCCCACCCCACGAAGTCGGAGGAAGCTCCACAGGAGGACGGACCACAGCGTACCCGGCCGGGTCACGAGCATGAGGTCGCAGTCGTCCGAGGCCTCGGGTTCGCCGTAGGCGACCGAACCGGTCACGAGGGCGCATCGAAGGAAGCGCTGGGCGTCCCCCAAGCGCTGCTCGAGGAGCCAGCTCGCGGCGCTTCGGAACTCTTCGGCCCGACGCCGTCGCTCCTCGGAATCCGGCGATACGGGGGCGCCGGCGGCCCGCACTCGACCGTCCGCGCCCACCTCGGCGAGTCCGGGTCGGCGGCGGAGCCAGTCGGCCAGTTCGGCCGGCGTCGCCGGCGCTCCCTCCGGGAGGAGCTCGGCCAGCCGGTCGAGCGGGATGCTCGCCGCGTGCTGGCGGGCGGCCTCCAGCACGGAGCCGACGCGGGCTTCGATCTCCCGTTCGCCGGGCGGAGCGCTCATGATCGAGGGTCGTCGAGGCGGGCGCCCGTATTAATCGGGTCGGCCACGCGGCGGGGTCGGTCGGCCCCCGCCGCTTCTCTGTCCACGAGCGAGGCTGCCGAGCGCGCCCCGCGGGAGCGTAAATATCGAGCGCGGAGTAGCTCGGAGGAGGCGGCCTCCTGAAGCTCTACTCCGAACGGCTACCGCTCAAGTACCTCCTCTCCGACCACGGGCTCTGCCTCGGCGTGGACATGAAGCGCTGCTCGTACCTGTTTCTGGCGAGCCGTTCCGGATTGATCCTCCAGCGCCGTCCGGTCGGCGACAAGGTGGTGGAGAACCTCGACTACGAGATCCCGCTGATCGTCCAGGCACTGGCCGACGAAGCGACGCCGCGGCCGGCCTAGCGCGGATGGCGCGGGCACCGGCCGACGGGCACGAGACCGTCGCGGTCCCTCCGGCCGATGGCCGCTCGCTGGAGCTGCTGCTGCCCAAGGGCGCCCTCCCGCTCGGCTACGGTACCGAGGCCGGTACGATCTACCTGATCGCCCGCGAGCGGTCGGCGCAGTGGCCGATCGAACTGCTCCGCGCGCAGGAGGCGCGAGTGCGGTGGCCGGGGGGCGAAGCGGCCGGGCCGGTCGAGCTCGTGAGCGAGCCCTCCGAGCGCGACCGGATCTTCTCGATCTTCCGCTCGAAGTACGGGGAGGACGGGTTTCGGCGATGGTACGAGCATCCGGCCCGCGTGCTGCGAGTTCGGGCCGGGGCCCCCGCGTCGAGCGGATCCACCGACCGCTACTACGCCTGGTTGCGGACCGAGTTCGACAACATCGCCGACGACTACGA
>DASYZY010000084.1:0-2174 GCA_035945735.1 Thermoplasmata archaeon | reverse complement strand
CTGGCAGGTGCCGGTCAACCAGTCCATGCCCGACAGCGACTTCGGCTCGACCCCGACGCTGTTCACGCCGAAGGGCGGATCCCCGATGGTCTGCGCCCTGAACAAGAACGGGATCCTCTACGCGCTGTACCAGTCCAACATGACCCTGGCCTGGGAGCGCCACATCAGCTCGGCGGTCAGCGTCGCCTCCGTCAGCTGGAGCGGGTCGCACCTCTATGTCCTCGGCCCCAACACGACGATCGGAGCGGCCAACTTCTCTAGCGGGGTCCGCGAGCTGAACCCCCTCACCGGGGCAGTGCAGTGGCAAAAGGGGCTCGCCCTACCTCACACCGGGTATGCGTCTCCGCTGTGGGCCAACGGCGCGCTGGTCGTCGCGGAGTCGACCTCGGTGGAGCTGCTCGCGTCCTCCAACGCCAAGCTGCTGGCCACGCTCCCCATCACGGGCAAGGTGAGCGCGCCGCCGACCGTCTCGCGCGGCGAGCTGTTCGTCGCGACGACCTCCGGCTACCTCTATGCCTACGACGTTCCGCTCCACGGCTCCTTCACGGCCACGGCGACCGTCGGGGGGGTCTCCGCGAACGAGCTGAACTTCACCGCCGGGGCGTCGGGGGGGTTGCCGGCCTACACCTTCAACTGGAGCTTCGGCGACGGGCTCTTTGGCACGGGCAGCGTGACCCAGCACCTGTACTCCGCCCCCGGCAACTACACCGTCGTGCTCCGGGTCAGCGACCTCTCCGGTAGCTCCGACGCCACGAACGCGACCGAAGCGGTCGCCTAGGGCCCCGCTCCCGGTAGGGGTGGCCTCGCTAGCCGGCGCGGAGCGGCCGGGACGCCCGCCGCTTTCGGTACATCAGCAGGAAGACCGTGAGCATCAGCCCGAGCCCCACCCCCGACACGACGTAGAAGTACGGCAGCCAGGCGGGCAGGGTCGGGGGGTTGGTGATCTCTAGGTTGATCGCCCCGCTCCCGTTGAACCCACGGGAGTCCTGCGCGATCACGGTCACCCGGTAGGTGCCGGCCGAGAGATTGCCGAAGGAGGCCGTAGGGTTCGTACCCCAGCTTCCGTTCTGGTGCGGCCCGAACCAGGCGTAACGGTAGGGAGGCACGCCCCCGCTCGGCGTGGCGGTGAGGTGGAGCGCGGTAGGCCCGGCACCGGTGGGATGGAGCGTCACGGTGATCGGGCTAGGCCCCTGGACCGAGACGAACAGATGGGCGACCGCCGTCGCATTGGCCACGGCGTCGGTGACCGTGACGTTCAGGTCGTAGATCCGGTCGTCCGTGGGCGTGAACGTCAGGTTGGAGGTGGCGCCCGAGCTCCGAACGGGTCCGGGCTCGTTCCAATGATAGACGTACGGGCCCGTCCCGCCGCTGACAGAGGCCTCGAAGGTCCCCGAATCCCCCAGGGTGAGGTTGGAGACCCCGGAGACGACCACGACGAAGGGGGAAGAGCCGGCGCTCGCGGCCGCGCCGGCCCCGGGGGCGCCGGCGGCGGTGCCGAGCAGGAGCAGGAGGACCAGCAGGAGTGTCGTGCCGCTGGCGCCGGCCGCGAGCCGGGCGGAACCGCGCTTCATCCGGACGTCGCTCGCCCCCCGGCCCCGGCAGTGCGGCGCTCGATTTCTAGGCGCCGGTCGGGACCGCGAGCACGACCCATTCGGTGTTCTCGTAGTAGACCGAGCAGCCGAACTCCTCGGTGAGGTAGGCGGCCTCGTTGACGAGCTCGGCGCCCGCGTAGAGCGTGAACGCCGGCTGGTTCGGGAAGATGATGAACCGGACGCCGAGCGAGCTCCACACCTGGGGCGTGTCGATCTCCCAGGGCATCTGAGGGATGGACGAGGACGCCGACGGAGTGGCCAGCTCGAGCGAGCCGACTAGATCCGGCGAGGTCGGGCTCGGGGAGGTGAAGTTGAGCAGGACCGCCGCCCCGCCCTCGGGCGCGTAGTAGTCGGTGAGGCCCGCGAGCGAGGTGGCCGGGCCGACGATCCCCTGCGTCATCAGCCCCGTGTAGCGGATGTTGCTGGTCAACCACGTGAACCCGCCGGGCACCACGCTCGCCTGCACCGAGGCCCCCAGGTACGGCGGGCTCGCCAGCACCTCGCTGAGATGCAGCGGGGTGTTGGGCCCCGTTGGGACGACCGTCGCATTCACGAAGAGCGCCCGGACGCCGACCGGTGCGG
>DASYZY010000083.1:0-3004 GCA_035945735.1 Thermoplasmata archaeon | reverse complement strand
ATAGGGCACCGGGTTCCTAACCCGGCCGCCGGGGGTTCAAATCCCCCCGCGCCCGCTCGAGGTCGAGGCGGCGGCGTGGCGATGACCGCGTCGGGCCCCCTGTAGCGCGGTCTAGTTCGATAGGTTCTTAAGGTCAAACTCGAAAATCCATCAGTCGGAGGATCGCTTCCTCTCTCCTGATGAGCGTCGCGGTCCGGTTACCTGCTGAGCTATCGGAATTTCTGCGCCTGCCGGGCCCGCAGACCCTGCTGATCCGAGGACCGCCGGGTTCCGGCAAGTCCACCCTGTGCCTCGCCCTGCTGGAGGCGTCGATCGGGGAGAAGGTGCTCGTCACCAACCGAGTGTCCGCTCGCGAGTTGCACCGCGAGTTCCCCTGGCTGGGCGAGAACGGCTCCAAGGGGATCGAGCTTGTGGACGCCTCGAGCGTGGAAGACCACACGACGGAGGCGCTGCGGGCGGCGACCCAGTCGGCCATGGTCGCGGCCGAGACGTCGAAGGAAGCCCGCGGGCTCGAAGAGTTCCTTCGCCTCCCGCTGCCGATCCAGGACGCATGGAGCCGACTCCCCTCCGCCTCGCCGGCCACCGTGGTCCTCGACTCGTGGGACGCCCTCGTGGAGCAGCACCTGGGGGCGCTCCGCTCCCAGACTCCGGAGTCGCGCGACCGGGAGGAGGTCGAACGGATGCTCCTGCGCCAGATGGGCAAATCGCGAGCCCATCTCGTCATCGTCCTCGAGCGCGAGGAGCTCTCGCAGCTCGACTACCTGGTCAACGGCGTCGTGGTCACCCGGCGGGAGATGGTGAACGACCGCCTCGAGCGGTGGCTCCAGCTCCCGAAGCTCCGCGGCATCCGGATCGAGCACGCCAGCTACCCGTACACCGTCGAGGGGGCGAAGTTCCAGTGCATCGAACCCGCGCGCCTCGATGGGTTCGGGCGAGCGGTCTCGTTCGATCCCGAACCGGACCCCGCGCCCGGGTACCTCTGGCCCGGCTCCCGGAGCTTCGCAGGCATCTTCGGCCGGTTCCCGCTCTCGAAGTTCTCCCTGATCGAGACCGACAACGACGTGCCCGAGTCGGTCCGCCACCGGCTCATCGCCCCGGCGCTCGCCCACACGGTGAGCCGGGGCGGCCGTGTCGTCCTCCTGCCTCCCCCCACGCTCTCCGCCGACGAGATCTGGGGACCGCTCGACCGCGCCACCGACTCCGAGCGGCTGAGCGAAACGCTGCGGGTCATCGATCTCGACGGATCGCTCGCGCGCGCCGCGAAGGAGCGGGAGAAGGGCCATGCGCGGACGATCGTGCCGGTGTCGGCGCTGGTCCCGTCAAGCCCGAGCGCGGACCCCCAGAACTCGGAGCTCATTCGTTGGGTCACCGGCGGAGTCCCCGGCGGTCACCCCGGCATGATCTTGATGTACGCGACCGGGCTCGAGGGCATCGCCCGCGCGCTGAAGATACCGATCACGTCGGAGGTCGCCGCCTCCATCCCTGGGACGATCCAGGGCAGCGTGGGGCGGGCGTCCAACCTCGCGATCGTCGGCATCGGTCCGGTCGAGGGGCCGCTGTTTGCCCCGATGCACTCGATGGCCGCCGTCCGGCTCCGGCTCCAGAGCCGACAGGGCCGTGTGTTCATCTACGGCGTCAAACCGTGGACGACGGGGCTTGTCCTCTCCGAGGGGAGCGGCTCCGCCCCCTACGAGCTGCTCCGGATCGTCTAGCGCGCCGGTGCGGTGCACCGGTGGGCATACTAGCGGACCGGTCCGGTGCGCTTGCGCCGACGAAGCCGATAGGCGACGGCGACCCCGCCGAGCGCGGCGGCAACGAGGACGCCGGCGATCTCCCATGGCAACCAGTTGGTCCCGCTCGCCGAGCTAGGGCTGGCCAGGGTCGTCGCCGTCGTCGGCGGGCTCGGATTGCCGGTGCCCACCGAATTCACGGCACTCACCTCGATGTAGTAGTGAGTGCTCGGGCTGAGCTGACCGAGGACCAGCTGATCGGAGGTGCCCGGCGCCGACACGGCGACCCACGGCCCGATCGCGTCGAAGGCGTACGAGACGACGAACCCAGACAGGTTCGCGCCCCCGTCGTCGGCGGGCGCCGCCCAGCGGACGGTGATCGAGCTTGGGCCGCTGCCGACCGCGCTCACCGAGGTGGGGGGATACGGGACTCCCGCGGGGATGGCGACGACGGGGGCCGCGAGGGGCCCGGTGCCGGTCGCCCCGCTGGCCTCGACGCTCACATAGTATCCGGTCCCATCGACGAGCCCAGTGAGATTCGCCTCAAAGCCGGTTGTCGTGGCGCGCCGGGTGGGAGTGGTGAAGTTGGCGGAGAACGAAGTCCACACAGAGTAGTTCTGGACCGGGAACCCGGAGGGCGCGATGCTGGCGCCCCAGTCGACGCGCAGGCTCGTGTTGCCGGGATGGACCGACAGTCCGGGGGGGGCTGAGGGGGCCGGGACCCGGGGGGCCAGGAGCAGCTGGCCGGTGGTCTCGAGCGTGGCGGTGACGCCGCCGGTCACGGCGTCGACCGCGACGCTCACGTCGACGCTGGGCGTCGGCACCGAGAGGATCTCGACGCCGGTGGACGCGTTGAGGAAGAACAGGTCGTCGTAGAACTCGCTCGTCGCGAAGAGCACGCGGCCGCTCGGGTCCGCCGCGACGCCCGAGAACCCCAGGCCAGGGGCGGGCAGCAGCTGCGCCGCTCCACCACCCGGGGTGAAGACGGTCAGGATGGTCGAGCCAAAGTTGGCGACGACGAGCGAGCCCGAAGACGTGGCCGTGATCGCGACGGGGTCGACCCCGGTGCCCTCGACGGCGCGCGCCGTCCCGTTCGACGCATCGAACAGGACCGCCTCGTTCGAGCCCGGCCCGCCGCCGCATCCGGTGACTACCAGGACCGCGAAGACCGGATCGGGGGTCCACGCGCAGGCCGGCAACGGCGCTCGGGAGACGCGCCACAGCAGGGAGGGAGAGGCGCCGCTCAGCCCCCAGGCCGACAGGTTCAGTTGGTC
>DASYZY010000082.1:0-5097 GCA_035945735.1 Thermoplasmata archaeon | reverse complement strand
CGGGCAGCGTCTACGGGCTGATCGGTCGCAACGGGGCCGGCAAGACGACCTTCGTTCGGATCTGCTCCACCCAGCTGCTCCCGAGCGAGGGGACGGTGGAGGTGCTCGGCCACGACGCCGTCGCCAACCCGAGGGACGTGCGGGCTCGGATCGCCGTGATCCCGCAGGAGTCGCGTCCGCTGTACTTCCTCACCGTCGATGAGCTCGTGTTCTACTACCTCCGGATGCGCGGCATGGAGCGGGCCGAGGCCCGCAAGCGCACCGACGCCGTGCTCCACCAGCTCGGTCTGTCGAGCCGGAAAGAGACCCTCGTCAGCCGCCTGTCGGGCGGCCTGCGTCGGCGCGCCATGGTCGCCATGGTCTTCGCCTCCGACGCTGAGCTCCTCTTCCTCGACGAGCCGACGACCGGCCTCGACCCGCTGGCGCGCCGCGAGGTCTGGAGCGCCATCTCGGGGGCCCGCCAGGCGGGCCGGACGGTGCTGCTGACCACCCACTACCTCGACGAGGCCGAAGCGCTCTCGTCCCGGATCGCGCTCATCGAGAAGGGACACCTCGTCGTCGAAGGCACCCCCGCGGACATCCGCGGCCGGGTGAAGTATCCGTTCCGGGTCACGCTCCCGGGTAGCTTCGCCTCGAACGAGCTCGAGGGGTACGGGGAGGTCTCGCCGGTCGCCGGAGGCTGGCTCGTCTTCGCCCGCGAGGGCGCCGCTCGCGAGCTCACGAAGCTGGCGCTGGACCGGAACCTCGCGGTGGCGATGGCCCCCATCTCGCTCGAGGACATCTTCCTGCAGCTCGTCGGCCGGCCGCTCTCGGAGGGCGAAGAGAGCATCGAGGAGGCCGCGTGAGCTCTCGGAACCGGCTCCGGACGCTCTGGACGATCGCCTTCATGAACGGCGTCGTCCCGATCCGACGCCAGCCGCTCTACCTCCTCAACACGATCGCCTCGCCGCTGTCGTTCCTGTTCTTCATCGCCTTGGCCTCGCGCGGCACACTGCTGCGCCCGGCGATCGCCGGCGGCATGGTCCTGACGATGATCTCGATCGGGACCTCGGTCCAGGCCGACCTCACGCACTTCAAGCAGGACCTGAAGTTCCAGGACCTCGTCGTGGCCTCGCCGGTCGAGGCGCCGACGTACGTCGCGGGGCTCGCGCTGTCCGAGTTCCTCTACTCGATCCCGGGCCTCTCGGTCTTCGTCGCGCTGCTGGTGCTCACGGGCCCGCCGCCGAGCCCGGTCGCCGGGCTCACCGTCGCGTTCACGCTGTTGCTGTGCTGGGCGTTCTCTTCCGCGCTCGGCTTCACGCTGGCGACCTACTTCGAGGACATCCGGGAGACCTTCGTCTTCGGGCCGCTCGTTTCGCTCGGCCTCACGGTGCTCCCACCGGTCTACTACCCGGCGACCTTCATCCCGGCGGCGTACCGGCCCCTCGCGCTGCTCTCGCCGGCGACGTACGCCGCCGATCTGCTGCACCGCGCCTTCGCGCTCGGGGCCTCGGACCCGTACTTCGGGCCTCCGCTGCTGCCGGCACCGCTGGATTGGCTCGCCCTGATCGGCATCACGGCCGCGCTGTTCCTGCTCGCCGCGAAGAAGGCGCGCTGGCGCGAGCCGTAGCGGTTTCTCGTCGAGAAATCGACGTACGCCGTCGCCCGGAGCGCTCGCATACGCATCGAACCAAAATTCTGGCCAAGCGCTTATGTACCACTCCACTCCTCGGCGACCTCGCGATGCTTGCGTTCGCTGACAGCCGAGCTCCGGCCGTCGAGGAAGAGCGCTTCGCGCGGTGCATGTTCTGCGGAAAATCGCTCGTGCTGCTCCTCAACGATCGACGCGGGAGCGCCTGCTTCGACTGCCTCTCCCTGCTCGGGCCCGAGGCCATCGCGTGTCCCGAGTGCGGGGCGGAGATCGCCCCCCCGCAGCGGGTGGCCGGCTGCCCCCAGTGCAGCTGGTCCCCGCTGCGGACCTAGCCCGCCCACCGACGTCCGCGACAAACCTTATCTCGCCGGCCCCGTCGAATCCTCGGGACGTGCCGAGGTGGCTCAGTCCGGTACGGCGCGAGTCTGGAAAGCTCGTGGCGGCATACGCTTCGGGAGTTCAAAGGCCGCCGTCGGTCCACCCGACGCGGCGGAATCTCTCCCCCTCGGCGCTTCCCCGCGCCAGGGCTCTCGGTAGCCGATGCCGGTCGCTCCGGCCGAGGCGCGCTCGGCGCTCGCCGAGGTCGACGCGCTGCTCGGCCGACACTCGGGCTCGGCGGGCCTGACCGAGCTCAGCCGTTTCCTGCGCTCGCGGTTCGCGCACTACGCCTGGGTCGGCGTGTACCGCCTCGACGGCCAGACTCTGCTCCTCGATGGCTGGGATGGCGAGCGCGCGACCGAACACGTCCGGATCCCGATCGACCAGGGGCTCTGCGGCCGCGCGGCCCGGGAGGGGCGGACCATCCGCGTCGGGGACGTCTCGGCCTCCCCCGAGTACCTCTCCTGCTTCCTGGACACGCGCTCGGAGCTCGTGGCCCCCGTCCACGACGGCGCCCGGGTCCTTGGCGAGATCGACGTCGACGGCGCGGCGCTCAACGCCTACGACGAGAGCGACGAGCGCTTCCTCGAGGAGGTCGCCCGGCGGACCATCCCCGCGCTGAGGGCCTCGGCAGCGAGCGCCGCATCCGCTCGAGCGTGAGCTCGGGCAGCCGCCGGGCCCATGCCGGGAGCGTCGACAGCGGCAGCGGTCGGGGCCCTCTACGGAGCTCGGCGGTGATGCCGCGCAGCGCGCGCGTCAGTTCGTCGACGATGGCCACGTCGGCGCTCTGAGCCGTCCTCGAGAGCGGGTTCAGATCGATCGCCACGATCCGCGCACCGCGCCGGTGGAGCGCCTCGGCCCGATCGCCGTCCTCGAGCGGGATGACGCAGAGGTCCGCCCGCCAGATCCCGTCGGCGTCGACGAGGGCGCGGTCCGACGGGAGGCCTGGGATGCGCCGGGTGGGGCGGGTGCCCAGTACGGGCCGCACCCCCGCCTGTCGGAGCACGGACGCGATGGCCCGCACGCGGGCCGGGGTTCGGTGGAACAGGTTCACCTCGATCCCGAGGGAGGGAAGGGCCTGTGCGAGCTCGGCGACCTCCGTCGCCGCGAGCGCGGCAACGTTGCCGTTCACGGAGAGCACCGGGCGCTGCGCCGCGAGCAGCCAGCGGGCCACCAGCTTCTCCGCCCGGCGAGCCGATGGTGTGGTCCGCTCGCCGAGCAGGTAATCGAACGCCTCGGCGCGGCCTTGCGCGATGAGCCCCTCGGGGACGACGATCCCGCGCCGGGCCGCCGCCGCCAGCCGCGCTCGAAGCCGCAGGCTCGCGTACCGTGGATGCCGGGGCGACAGGCGCGTCACGGCCCGGGCGGCCTAGACGCGCTCGGGTTCGGCGGGCGTGGGCTTGGCCTTGCTGCCGTTGCGCTCGGGGCTCGCCAGTTCGAGGTGCGCCTCGACGGCGCTAATCCGCTGCTCGAGCGGGAGCAGTCCCTGCTCGAGCGTCTTGGCCACGACGAGCTTGAGGCTCTCTTCCAGCGCGACGATGTCGCGCCCGATGTCGGAGATCCGCCGGGCGTTCTCGTTCAGGAGCAGTCGGGTCTGGGCGGCGAGCCGGTAGGTATCGTCGACGCCGCGGACCAGCTGCTTCGAGCCTTGGGCGAAGGTCTCGACCGATTCACCGACCGGTGCCCACTTGCGGTCGAGGCTCTCGCCGAGGCTCTTGGTGAGCTCCCCCGTGATCCGCTCGGTGCCCTCGGTGAGACCGGCCTCGATCCGGTCGCCCACGGTCTTGTCGACCGACTCGAGCCGGCTCTTGATCGCCTCCTCGAGCGCGCCCTGCAGCTCCTCGATCCGGCCGAGGCGGTCCTCGAGCGATTCGAGCCGGGCGGTCAGGTTGGAGTAGACCGAGCCGACGAGCGTGTCGGTGTGCACGCTGTCGACCTCGTGCGCGCGCAGGAGGAGATGGAGCACCCAGTGCTCGCGCCCCTTGGCCTCCGCCAGGGGACCCCGGTCGATGCGGTCGCGGAACTCGCGGTTGTCGATGAGCTGCTGGAGTTCCTTGAGCACCTCGAGCCGGACCGCCGAGGTGCCCGAGCTCGGGACGGCACGCTCGGGCATTCACCCGACAATCGGGACGCCGACGTAACTACTCTTCGGTGGGCGATGGATATCCTGCCGCCGGCCGACGGCGGGGGGGGGCCCCGACAGGCCGTGCACAGGCCTAGCTGTCGAAGCCCGGACCGAGGAGCTCGCGGGCGATGACCAGGCGTCGGATCTCGCTGGTGCCGGCCCCGATCTCGAGCAGCTTGGCGTCGCGCACGAGGCGTTCCACCGGGTAGTCCCGCATGTAGCCGTAGCCACCGAACACCTGCAGCGCGTCCAGGGCCACCCGGGTGGAGGCCTCCGACGCATACGTGAGCGCGGCCGAGCTCGCCCGGGCGCTCCGCGTGTCTCGCTGCACCGAGGCCAGCGCGTGCTCGAGCAGCCCCCGCGCGGACTCGAGCGCGATGTACATGTTCGCCAGCTTCTCCTGGACGAGCTCGAAGCGGCCGATCGGGCGGCCGAACTGCTCGCGGGTTCGGGCGTACTCCGTGGCCAGCGATAGGCACTCGGCGATGATGCCGACCGGGATGGCCGCCAGGACCGCCCGCTCGACGTTGAGCCCCCCCATCATCACGCCGACCCCTTCGTTCTCCCGGCCCAGGACCCGATCGGCCCCGAGTTCCACGCCGTCGAACGAAAGCTCGCCCGTTGGAGAGCCGCGCATCCCCATCTTGTCGAGCTGGCGGGAGACAGAGAAGCCGGCGGTGGGGGCGCGGACCAGGAAGGCCGTGATCCCCTTGGCGCCCCGGTCGGGGGCGGTCTTGGCGTAGACGATCAGCGTGGAGGCGACCGGTCCGTTCGTGATGAACTGCTTGGATCCGGTCAGACGGAAGCCGGGGCCGATGCGCTCGGCCCGGCTCGAGAGCCCGACGGCATCGGAGCCGGCGCCGGGCTCGGTCAGCGCGAGCGCGCCGACGGCCTCTCCCCGGGCGAGCGCGGGCAGGAACTCCTCGCGCTGCGCCGTCGTTCCGTTCCGGTAGAGGTTGTCGGC
>DASYZY010000081.1:0-1958 GCA_035945735.1 Thermoplasmata archaeon | reverse complement strand
TCGTCTGGCGGGCGGGGGGGGAGGCCGGCGAGCAGCCGGTGAGCGAGTTTCAGCTGTCCGGGGACGAGAAGGAGATCCTCCGGGGGTTCGCGCGCGAGGTGGAACGAAGCGATCCGGACATCATCACCGGCTACAACATCGGCGGGTACGACTTCCCGCTCCTCATCGAACGGCAGGGGGCCCTCGGGGTGGACCCGCTCCCCCTGGGCCGGGACCGCGCGCCCCCGAGCGAGGCCGGTGACCGGCTATGGAAGATCCACGGCCGCGTGGTCGCCGATGCGTGGTGGTCGGCGCGCCGGGAGCTCCACCCGAAGCAGGAGAGCCTCGAGTTCGTGGCCCGCACGCTCCTCAACGACCGGAAGCTCGACGTGGACCGGCGCAACATCGCCGAGGAGTGGGCGAAGGACCGGGAGGCGGTCATGCGGTACTGCACCCACGATGCCCGCCTCGCGCTGCGCATCCTGCTCAAGCTCCGCTCGATGGACAAGGCCGCCGACCTCGCGACCGTGGCGCACCTCCCCCTCGAGGAGGGGCTGAACGGGCGGACCTCGCTCTTCATCGACGCGCTCCTCATCCCGAAGGCCGACGAGCGGCACATCGGCGTGCCCCCGGCCCGGCGGGCCACGAGGGAGGCGGCAATCGAGGGCGGCTACGTCCACGACATCCGGCCCGGCCGCTACGAGTGGGTCGTCGTCCTCGACTTCAAGGCGATGTACCCGTCGATCATCATCGCGAACAACCTCTGCTTCACCACGCTGTCGAGCGAGGGCACCACGGTGAGCCCCTCCGGCGCGAAGTTCCTCGCGCCGGAGGTGATGCGGGGCGTGATCCCCGAGGTGCTCGGCGAGCTCATGGGCACCCGCGACGAGATGCGCCGCCGCGCCGCGAGCGAAGAGACCGCCGAGCTGCGGGCCTACTACGACGGCCTCCAGGCCGCCCTCAAGGTCCTGATGAACTCCTTCTACGGCGTCCTCGCCTCGAGCTTCTACCGCTTCACGAACAAGGACATCGGTTCGGCGATCACCTCCTTCGCCCGCGAGTCGATCAAGAAGGTGATCGGGGATCTGGAGAAGGACGGACTCGAGGTCGTCTACTCCGACACCGACTCGGTGTTCGTCCGATCGCCGGAGCCCTCGCTCGAGGGCTCCATGAAGTTCGGCGCCGAAGTGTCCAAGCGGTTCAGCGCCCGCGGCGCGACCTTCGAGTTCCAGTCGGTGTACGAGGCCCTGTTCTCGCACGGGGCGAAGAAACGGTACGTCGGCCGCACCGCCTGGCCCCGGGCCGAACTCGTGGTCCGGGGCTACGAGAGCCGGCGGACCGATGCCTTCGACTACCAGGTCGAATCGCTCAACGAGCTGTTCGAGCTCGTGCTGGCCGGCGACATCCCTAGGGCGCTCGCTCGCGCGCGCGAACGGGTCGACGAGCTCCGTCAGGGTAAGGTGCCCGTCGAGCGGCTGGTGATTGCCCGGAGCGTCCGGGCCGAGTCCGAGTACAACGAGGCGACGAAGGAGGCGCTCCCGTTCCTCCGGGTCTTCCGCCAGCTCCAGAAGGAGGGGTACGACGTGATCCCCGGCATGAAGGTCGCCTGGATCGTGACCGATGCCGGCAAGACGCCCCAGGAGATCGAACCGTGGATCGAGGGGCGCCCGTTCCCCAAGCAGCCGGACCTGAACTACTACGCCGAGCGGCTCGCGCAGACGCTCGCTCGGGTGACGGAGGTCTTCGACTGGGACGCCGCGGCCCTCCTCAAGGGCGGCCGCCAGCAGCGGCTGGGCGGCGCGGAGCCGGCGACGGAGTTCGCCCGCCCGACCCTCGGGCTCAACGCCCCGCTCGGCGAGATCAACTCCCCGGGCGCGCGTCGACGCAAGTCGACGACGCTCGACGCCTTCGGCGACTCCTAGAGCCGCCTACGGCGGGGTCGGGGCGAGCTCCGAGTACCCTTCGGCGAGCGGCCCGGG
>DASYZY010000080.1:0-2219 GCA_035945735.1 Thermoplasmata archaeon | reverse complement strand
TCCGGCCATACTCGGGTGCCTTCGGGGTCACGGAGATGACCGGCCGTTCCAAGTTGCGCGCAAGGGAGGCCAGATCGATCAGGTTGAAGCCGGCGACGGCCACGCCATCGACCAGGATCGCGCGCGCCCCGCGCAGGAACGGGGAGCGTCCCAACACCGCGATGAGGTGGCGAGTGGCGT
The DNA here is from genome assembly GCA_035945735.1 of Thermoplasmata archaeon. Lineage (GTDB taxonomy): Archaea > Thermoplasmatota > Thermoplasmata > Lutacidiplasmatales > UBA184 > JAKIVR01. The sequence goes on along the minus strand of DASYZY010000080.1, from coordinate 2,039 downwards.
CGTCGCCGTCGACCGTTACAGCGGTCAGCTCGACGCCCTCCACGAGATGCGGGAGCGACATGGCGACGGCCACGACGAAGGCGCGGCGGGACCTACGGGTGAACGCGGCGTCGTCGACTCCGATGACCCGGAGGTGCGGTTTACCCAAGGCCCGGTCGAGCGAGCCCGGGTGGTGGGGGCCTCGAGCGGCGCGGCGGGGCGGGGGCTTCGGTCGAGTCCGAGAGCGGCGCGGAGGCACTCGGGCGGGACGGGGCCGGGCATAGTTATAGGCCGCCCTTGGGCGTCGCACTGTCGATGGCCTCGACCGCGCCCGTCACCCTTCGGTGTCCCAAGTGCCGGTCGCTGCTCTCCGCGAATCCCCCGCCGGGCCCGGGCGTCAATTGGTCCCGGTGTCCGAACTGCCAGTACCCCGTGCCAGTGATCCACCCCCGCGACCCGGCCCCCCTGTTCGCGTGGGAGGTCTACCCAAATCTGGCGCCGGTGGGCCGACTCCCATCGTACTCCGGACCGCGGGCCCAACGGTTCTGTGGTCTGCTGTTGCTGCTGGCCGCCGGCGTTCTGGTCCTACTCGGCGGCCTGTGCCTCTCGACGGGCTTGGGCGCACTACCGGCCCGTAGCTACACCGTCGCCGGCACCGTCGAGGGGTTGAGCACGGTCAACTCGAGCGCGTTCCCGCTCGCCGGGGCGATCGTGGCCGTCTCGGGGGAGAACGGATTCCAAGCCAGCACCGCCACGAACGCCAGCGGCGACTTTGCGATACCGGGCGTCCCCACCGGAGCCCTCACGCTGAACGTGACCGCGCCCGGCTTCGCGCCGACCGAGGACGTCCTCTTCGACTCACCGGTCTACCTCGCGCCCTCTTCGGGCAGCGACCGCCTCACGATCGTTCTCTCCCACGGCTCGGTGGGCCAAGGGGAGTACGTCGCCTACTCCGACTTCCCGAATCTCGAGACCTTGTTGGCCGCGCTCCTGTCGGGCGCGGTCCTGTTCGTCTTCGTCGCCGCGATCGTCGCCGCGGGAGCCCTGAAGGACCTCAACGGGGACCGACCGGCCTGGTCGGTCGCCGGTGGCGCCGCCGCAGGCCTTGCGGCGTTGCTCTTGCCAGACCTGGGTACTTTGTCCGTCGTCCCGCTGGGAGAGGCCTCCAGCATCCTGGCCGGCCTGTTCGGGCTGCTGGTCTTCTTCCTCGCGTCCGCGCGCCTGGCCGCGCGCTCGAGCCCGATCGGACCGACCGACCGCGGCCTGTAGGGAGCGCGCCCTAGGCGTCCCGGCCCATCCGGGCCGCCTGCGCCGGTCGCGCCCGGCCGTCGAGCGGTCGACGGCTCTTGAACCCGCCTGTGAGCGGGTGCCAGAAACCGACCTCGGACTCGCCCCGCCGCCAGCAGAGGAACACGACCTCGCCGCGGCGTCGGCTGTAGAAGTCCACGAGCCCGTTCTCGAGGTCCTTCACCGTGATCCCCTCGGCCTCGAGCCGCTTGACCTCCGACTCGAGGCGGCTCGTGAGCCGCTTCCACTCTTCCTCGAGGCGGAGCTTGAGGTCTCGATCCGGGATGTCCTGGGCACCCAGTTCCTTGCCCCAGAACGCGGACAGGCGCTGGAGCTCGGCGTGGATCTTGCCGAGCCGCACCGCCCAGGCCTTGAGCTGGGGCAGGAGCTCGCGCAGCCGGTCGAGCGAGGCGTTCGCCTCCTCGACGGTCCAGAGCTTCGGAGGCATGCTCTGGGGCACTGGGTCCGGCCCGCCCGGCTCGGGCATGAATGTACGATGGACCCCTAGAGTACTTACCCTTACTGTCGACGGGAAACCGGCGTAACTCCCGCCGGAGCGGCGCCGACCCGGTCCACGTGGAAGCCGCCGTGGAGGTAGGCCGCTTCGACCTCCCGGGCGTGACCGGGGTCCCGCACTTCTAGCTCGACCTCCACGGTCACCTCGCCGGGGCCGTGGGCGGGCGACTCGCGGTCGTGCTCGATCTGCCGGACGTTCGCGCCGGCCGCGGCGGCGACGCCGAGGAACTCGGCGAGCCGACCGGGGACGTCGGCGA
>DASYZY010000079.1:0-5433 GCA_035945735.1 Thermoplasmata archaeon | reverse complement strand
GGTGATAGGCAAGACCCCGAACTGGGTCGGGTACTTCTCCCCGGTGAGGACCGCGGCCACGCCCGGCAGCGCGCGCGCCGCCGACACATCGATCGAGCGGATGCGGGCGTGGGGCCACGGGCTGCGCAGCAGCCGGCCGACGAGCAGGTTGGGCCGGGTGAGGTCGTCGGTGTACTCGGCGCGTCCCGAGACCTTGAGCGGGCCCTCGATGTAAGGGATCCGGCCTCCGATCAGCCGGAAGGGCTCGGCCTCGCCGGCCATGGTTAGGGGCTCCCCGAGGCGGCGAGAACCGCCTCGATGATCTTGGCGTAGCCGGTGCAGCGGCAGAGATTGCCCGAGAGCGCGCGCACGACCTCGTCGCGGCTGGGGTGCGGCCGCTCCTCGAGCAGCGCGACCGAGCTCAGCACGAAACCGGGCGTGCAGAAGCCGCACTGCGTGGCGCCGTGCTCCACGAACGACCGCTGGACCGGATGCAGGCCCTGGGCGGGAGTGACGCCCTCGATGGTCGTCACCGAACGCCCCTCGGCGGATCGGGCCAGGGTGAGGCAGGAGAGCGTCGGCCGGCCATCTATCAGCACTGTGCAGCAGCCGCAGGTCCCGAGGTCGCAACCGCGCTTGGTGCCGGTCAGCCGGAGCTCCTCCCGGAGGAGGTCGAGGAGGATCCGCTCGTCCGGAACGGTGCGCTCGACGGAGACGCCGTTGATGGTGGTCCTAAGGGGTCGGGACGCCACGGACCTCCGTCTCCGGTTCCGACACGAGCGCGGGCGGGGACGACCCAACGGGGTGGGCGTCGCGGATCACCTCGGCGAGGACGGCGACCGCGATCTCGGCCGGCGTCTCGGCGCCGATCGGGACCCCGATCGGGGAGCGGACGCGGGCGATCGCGGTCTCGCCCACCCCCCGTCGGCGCAGCTCGGCAAAGATGTGCTGGCGCTTGGCCGAGCTGGCGATGAGTCCGATGATGCCCGGGAAGCGCTCGAGCGCATCGGCGAGCGCGAGCGTGTCCTTGCGCGCGTCGTACCCGAGCAGGTACAGATGGGTGAACTCGGACGGGCCGAACCGGTCCCAGACATGCTCGGGTCCCACCACCTCGCGCCGTTCGGCCTCCGGGAACCGGTCGACGCCAACCCACTCCGGCCGGTCGTCGGCCACGCTGTGGTCGTACTCCAGGGGCGGCAGGAGTCGCGCGATCGCTTGGGCGACGTGGCCCCCGCCCCACAGGAGGAGATTGGGACGAGCCCCGACGTACTCGAGCGCGATGTCCACCGTGCCGCCGCAGAGGCTCGGCAGTCCCCCCTCCTTCCAGGCCTGCAGATCGTAGTGGAGCAGCTCGCCACGGCGGGTCTCGAACGCCCGGAGGGCGGCCTCCTTGACCCGTTCCTCGAGCGCCGCCCCGCCGACCGTGCCGAAGCAGTCGCCGGTCGGCGTGCGGAGCATCGTCGCCCCCTCCTTCGCTGGGACGGAACCGGCGGTGCGGATGACGACGGCCCGGACGAACGGTACCCGTTGCTCCATGAGCCGGAGCGCGAGCCGGGTCAGGGAGCGGTCCACGAGTCACGCTCCGGCGAAAAGGTCGCCAACGCCCGATAGTACTCCTCCGGCGTATTCAGGTTCGCGGTGACGCCCGGGTCGTCCACTTCGACCCGGACCACCTGCGGGCCGAGCTCGGGCAGGAGCGACCGGAGCGGAACATCCGGGCCCAAGTGGCGGATCCGGGGGAAGACCTCGCGGGAGAAGAGCACGGGGTGACCGCCGGCGCCGTGGTAGGTGGGCAGGAACCAGAGACCGAGCGAGTCGCTTCGTCTTCGCTCCGCGAGCCGCTCGAGCGTCTCGGACGAGGCGAGCGGAGTATCGACGGGCCACAGGAGCGCCGAGCCCGACTCGTCGGCCTCCTCGAGCCCGCATTGGACCGATCCGGTCCGCCCGGCGCTCCAGCCGGGGTTCGACCGGAACTCGTCCGGAGGATACTCGGAGCGTAGGAGGGCCTGACGGATCTCCGTCTCGTGGGGGCCCACGACCGCGACGATCGGCGAATATCCGGCCCCCTGGCACAGCCGGAGAATCCGCTCGATGGCCAGCTCCCGGCCGACCGGGAGGAGCGCCTTGGGGCGGCCCCCAAAGCGACGGGAGGCCCCGGCGGCGAGTACGATCGCGGTCCCGCCTCTCTCGCTCACCGTACGGCCTCCTCTCGCCTACCGGACCTCACGAAATCTAGGCACGTTTAAATACCGTCGCCGAGTCGGCCGCGCGCTCATGAGCCACGTCGTGGACGTACCTCCGGCGCTGCTGATCCCCCGGCTCGCCCAGGAGCTCCGGGGCCGACCCAACTGCGCGCCGCCAGAGTGGGCGGCGTTCGCCAAGACGGGGGTGCACAAGCAACGGGCCCCGGTGGCCACGGACTGGTGGTACACCCGGAGCGCGTCGGTCCTGCGCAAGGTGGCCCTCACCGGTCCGGTCGGCGCGAGCCGGCTGGCGACCGCCTACGGCGGGCGCAAGGACCGCGGCAGCGCGCCCTACCATCACCGCCCGGGCTCCGAGTCGGTCTCGCGAGAGATCCTCCAGCAGCTCGAGGGGGCCGGACTCCTGCGCCGCGACAAGAAGCTCGGACGGCGCGTGAGCGCCGAGGGACAGAAGCTCCTCGACACGCTCGCCCGCGAGCTGCTGAAGGGCCTGGCCCAGCAGCGGCCCGAGCTCGCGAAGTACCTCTGACGGGACGGATCGGCCGATGGCGAGCGGAGACGACGCCGAACTCGCGGAGCTACGCCGTCGCCGGATGCAGCAGATCCAGGAGCAGCAGGGCGGGGCCGCGAGCCAGAACATGTACGCCGCCGCCCAGCAGGCCGAGATGGACCGGCGCGAGCAGGAGCGGGCCGAGCTCCTGCGCCGCGTGCTCACGCCCGAGGCGCGCGAGCGGCTCGGTCGGATCCGGCTCGCCAAGCCCGACGTCGCCAACGCCGTCGAGCAGCAGGTGCTCGGCCTGGCCTCGACCGGTCGACTGCGCGGACCCATCGACGATGCCACACTCCGCGCCCTGCTCGAGCGGATCGCGCCGGACCGGCGCGAGATCAAGATCACCCGAAGGTAGGGAGGAACACCGCAGATGGCGAACCGTCGCAAGAGCCTCGCACGAAAGACCCGACTGGCCCGGGCCACGAACAGCAACCGCCGCGTCCCCTCGTGGGTGATGCAGCGCACGAGCCGCCGGGTCACCCGGCATCCGAAGCGGCGCAGCTGGCATCGCGGCCACCTGCACCTGTAGGGGGACACGACGATGGCGAAGAAGGGGGGCAAGACCCGGGTCGAGGAGCTCGAGCGCGAGTACGTCGTGCCGCTGCGCGCGAGCCAGCACCAGCCGTCACGCCGGCGCCGCGCCGGCCACGCCCTGACCACGGTGCGCCGGTTCGTGTCGCGGCACATGCACGGCGAGGAGGAGCAGGTCTGGATCGATCCTCGCCTGAACGAGTTCATCTGGGAGCGCGGGATCCAGCATCTGCCCCGCCAGGTCCGGATCAAGGCGATCCGGTTCGAGGACGGCCTCATCGATGTCGACCTGCTCGAGGCCGCCTAGCGCGACGACGGGGGTCGGTTGCCGGTCGGGCGGGCGCTCTACTCGGGCAGCCCGTACCTCGGCGTCTACGTCCGGGCCAGCGAGACCCACGCGCTGCTGCCGAGCGGCGCGCCGGGCTCGCTCGAGCGGGAGATCCGTCGATCCTTGGACGTGAACGTGCTGCGGACCCGGCTACTGGACAGCGATCTCCTCGGGTCGCTCGCCGTGTTCAACGCCCACGGGGTCCTCGTGGGTGAGAAGCTCGACGACGAGGAGCGAGAGCTCCTCTCGCGGTTGGGACCCGTGACCGAGCTCGTGCTGCGGCAAAACGCCGTGGGCAATGTCGTGCTCGCCAACGACCGGGGCGCACTGGTCCACCCGGAGATCTCCGACTCGGGGCTCGAAGCGGTCGGTCGCGCGCTCGGGGTGCCGGCGCGGCGCGGGACCGTCGCCGGGCTAGGGACGGTCGGAATGGCGGCCGTGGCCACGGCGAAGGGAGTGGTGGTCCACCCGCGGACGACGCCGTCCGAAGCCACGGAGATCGAGCAGCTGTTCGGCGTCCCGGTCCACCGCTCGACCGCCAACTTCGGGGTGCCCGTGGTGGGCGCCTGCGTGGTGGCGAACTCGCGTGGGTTGCTGACCGGGATCCCGACGACCCCGGTGGAGCTCGTTCACCTGCAGGAAGGGCTCTCGGTATTCGACTGAGCGTCGGACCGGCACCCGGCTCTCCGGGCTCCACCGACCGCGATCCGGAACCCGGCGGGGCATCGAGTCGACCGAGCGACCTGTCATCCTCGCCTACGCTGTCCGCCCGCCCGTGGCGACCCGCCGGAAATGGAGGTACTCGAGGGAGGGCCAGGCGGTCTTGGCGGTTCCGCTGGCGCTCTTTGCGGTGGCTACCGTGCTGCTGGTCGTGGTGGCGCCCGACGAGGAATCCTCCTACCGCCTCGGGTGCTGTCCCGGAGGGACCAATCGAACCTGCTGCGCACCGTCGCCAGACTTCTTCGAGGGGGAGTTGTACGGCCTCGCGCTCCTCTTCGCGGCTATCCTCTCGCTGCCGCTGGCGTTCGCTTTCCGCTGGAGCCGCCGATACCGCCCGCTGGACGATGGCCAGGAACTCGGTCCGAGCCGGGGCGGTTAGGCCTCCGCCGAGGTTCCGACGCGCGCGCGGGAGGGGGTCGACTAGACACCGCGCTTGCGCTTCATGTAGCGCGTCGCGTAGCCCGCGATCCGGTTCGCGAGCTTCTTCTGGGAGGCCCGGAGCTCCCCTTCGATCATCACGCCGAGATCGGTCAGTTCGAGCACCTTCTTTCGGTTGCTCGCGAACTCGCCGCCAAACTGATCCGGGAAGCGGCGAATCAGCTCCACCGCGACCCGCTTGATGTACGTCTGGCGGATATTGCCCATTCGGGCGCGCCGACGCGGCGCCCCATATAGCGCTGTCGCGACGACGGCCGCGGAGGCGAAGGGCCGTCGACGGGGACTAGGTGTCGGGAGAGAGGTAGTGCTCGTTGCCGTCCGGATCCCGCACCGTGGCGTACCAGCCCCACGGCGCTTTGACCGGAAGTTGGGAGAACCCGACGCCCGCCTTCTGCATCCGGGCGCAGCTCGCCTTGAAGTTGCCCGGGACCACGATGACGAGCCCCGAGCGTCCGGGCTCGAGCGGGATCGGCGCGGGAGTGTTCTCGGAGGCCTGGCACAGGTGGATGACCGCGCCCCTTCCCTTTCGGCCCACGGTGACCCAGTGGCCGTCGTTGTCGATGAGGTCCATGCCCAGCCCATCGGTGTACCACTTCTTCGAGACCTCCTTGTCGGAGACGACCACGGGCACGCTCACGAGCCATGGCGCACGGGAGGGTTTTCGGGGCATTGTCGCACCTTAGGCC
>DASYZY010000078.1:0-2755 GCA_035945735.1 Thermoplasmata archaeon | reverse complement strand
GCATCCCGGTCGACCGGCTGTACACGCCGATCGACGCGGCGGAGTCGGCGGCCGCGCTCGGCTACCCGGGGCAGTACCCGTACCTCCGCGGCATCCACCCGAGCATGTACCGCGGCCGCCTGTGGTCGATGCGGATGTTCTCGGGCTTCGGCACCCCCGAGGACACCAACCGCCGCTTCCGCTACCTTCTCGCCCACGGCGAGAGCGGGCTGTCGATCGCCTTCGACGACCCGACCCTGTACGGGATCGACGCCGACGATCACGAGGCCGCCGGCGAGGTCGGCAAGTGCGGCGTGAACGTGAGCTCGCTCGACGACATGCGCCGGCTGCTGCACGCGATCCCGCTCGCCGACGTGACCACGAGCATGACGATCAACGGCCCGGCGAACATCGTCTGGGGCATGTACTGCCTCGTCGCGGAGGAGCACGGCGTCGCCCCGGACAAGCTCGGCGGGACGACACAGAACGACATCCTCAAGGAGTACATCGCCCAGAAGGAGTTCCTCTACCCGCCGCGTCCGGCGCTCCGCCTGGTCATCGACACGATCGAGTACGCGACCCAGCACCTCCCCCGCTGGAACCCGGTCTCGATCTCGGGCTACCACATCCGGGAGGCCGGCTCGACCGCCGTCCAGGAGCTCGCCTTCACGCTCGCCGACGGCATGGCCTACGTCGAGGCGTCGCTCGCGCGCGGGCTCGACGTCGACGACTTCGCCCCGCGGCTGTCCTTCTTCTTCAACTCGCACAACGACCTCTTCGAGGAGATCGCGAAGTTCCGGGCCGCGCGCCGCCTCTGGGCCGAGGCCATGCGCGACAAGTTCCACGCGACGAAGGAGCGCTCGCTGTGGATGCGCTTCCATACCCAGACCGCCGGCTGCTCCTGCACCGCCCAGCAGCCCGAGCTCAACATCGTGCGCACGACCGTCCAGGCGCTCGCCGGCGTCCTCGGCGGCACCCAGTCGCTCCACACCAACAGCTACGACGAGGCGCTCCAGCTGCCGAGCGAGGACGCCGTCCGGATCGCGCTCCGGACGCAGCAGCTCCTGGCCCACGAGAGCGGCGTCGCCGAGGCGGTCGACCCGTTCGGGGGCAGCTACTACCTCGAGTGGCTCACCGACCGGATGGTCGAGGAGGCGCGGCGCTACTTCGACCGGATCGACGAGCTCGGTGGGGTGGTGCCGGCGATCGAGCGGGGCTTCTTCCAGCGCGAGATCCAGGAGGCCTCCTTCCGCTACCAGCGCCAGGTCGAATCCGGCGAGCGCAAGGTCGTGGGCGTGAACGCCTACACCGTCGACGCGCCCCTCAAGGTGCCGCGGCTCAAGATCTCCGAACAGGCGCGCACGGCGCAGTCCAAGCGGCTCAAGGCGCTCCGGTCCACGCGCGACCCGGCCCGCTATCAGCGCGCCCTCGACGCGCTCACGAAGGCCGCCGCCAGTGAGGACACGAACACGATGCCGGCGGTGCTCGATGCGCTGCGGGCCCAGGCGACGCTCGGCGAGATCGTGATCGCCTTCCAGAGCGTCTTCGGCGGCTACCGCGAGCGGTCGATGTACTGAAGAGCGGCCGCGGCAGGCCGAGGCCTGCATGCCCTCCGACGGCGGGCCCGCCCGGCTCGACGCCTACGGCGCGGCGCTCGAGCGACTGTATCAGCGCCGGCGCTTCGGCCTGCGCCCCGGCCTCGAGGTCATCGGGGCGCTGCTCGAGTCGCTCGGCCACCCCGAGCGGAGCTTCCGCGCGATCCACGTCACCGGCAGCAAGGGCAAGGGCTCGGTCGCGAGCATGGCGGCGGCCCTCCTGTCCGAGTCGGTAGGCCCGACCGGCCTGTACACCTCGCCCCACCTCCAGAGCTATCGGGAGCGCATCCGGATCGACGGGGAGCCCATCTCCGTCGAGGAGGTCCTGGTGGGGCTCGAGCGGGTGGAGCGCGCCGAACGCGCGGTGGCCTCGTCGCGTCCGGAGCTCCACGCCCCCACCTTCTTCGAGGCCACGACCGCGCTGGCCTTCGACCACTTCGCCCGCCGGAAGGTCGCCTCCGCCGTAATCGAGGTCGGGATCGGGGGGCGCTGGGATGCGACGAACGTGCTCGGCGCGCCCGTGGCGGTGATCACGTCCGTCGAGCTAGAGCACACCGAGATCCTCGGCGGCACGCTCGCCGCGATCGCGCGGGAGAAGTCGGGCATCCTGCACGCGGGCGCTCGCGGCGTCGTTGGAGAGCGGAAGAAAGAGCCCCTGGCCACCCTCGAGGCCGAGGCGCGCCGGCTCGGGGTGCCGCTCTGGCGCCTCGGGTCGGAGCTGGCGGTCCTCGACCGGACGCTGGGCGCGAAGGGTCAGGCGTTCACGGTCCGGACCCCCCGCGGCGCGCGTACGAGGATTCGGCTCCCGCTCGATGGACCGGTGCAGGCGTCGAACGCCGCGCTCGCCGTCGCCGCGAGCGAGCTGTTCCTCGACGGGATCGATCGCCCGCTCTCCGATCCGAGCGTGCGACGCGCGCTGGCGTCGGTGCACTGGCGGGGCCGTCTCGAGCGGATCGCCGGACGTCCCCCCCTCTACCTCGATGTGGCCCACACGCCCGAGAGCGTGCGCGCCGCCGCGGCCGGGATCGCCGAGCGGCTGCCGCTCCTGGACCCGGGCGAGAACGCGGTCCTCTTTGGCTGCGTGCAGGGCAAGGCCGCCGATGTGATGCTCGAGACCCTGAGCCACCTGGCCGCGGCGCTCATCCTGGTGCCGGTGCGCAGCGAGCGCAGCCGCGCGCCCA
>DASYZY010000077.1:0-18113 GCA_035945735.1 Thermoplasmata archaeon | reverse complement strand
CTCCTCCTCGGCGATCGCCGGGGCCGGCCAGCCGCTCACCAGGAAGGGCGTCGTGCCGGGCCCGGTAAGGTTCGACTCCCGGGCCCCGCTGGCCGCCGGCTCGGTCTCGCGCACCGTCGGGTCGTCGCCCGACGACACGATGGAGCCGAACTTCTTGCGCACCATCTTCTCGATGACCGCCCGATCGAACCCGCCGGTGACCACCAGCAGTGCGTTGCGCGGGCCATAGTACTGCCGGTAGTACCCCGCGAGCGAGGCAGCGTCCAGGCGCTCGATGTCCTCCCGGTAGCCGAGCGGGTCCCAGCGGTACGGATGGCGCCGAAAGGCGAGCGCCCAGAGCTCCTCCTCGGCCCGGAACTCCGGCCAGTTCTCGGCGCCCTCGCGCTCGGAGAGGACGATCTTGCGCTCCCGGTCGACCTCGGCCTGGTTCATCGTGGCCCGGGTCATCCGGTCGGCCTCGATGTCGAGCGGGAGGCCGACATGGCTGGCCGGGACCGTCGTCAGGTACGCCGTGAAGTCCACGTCGGTAAACGCATTGAGGTAGCCGCCGACGCCCATGATGGCGCGATCCATCGCGCCCTTGGCGTAGTGCGGGGACCCGTTGAACAGCATGTGCTCGACCCAGTGCGAGGCCCCGGTGAGACCCGGTCGCTCGTTCTTGGACCCGACGCGGTACCAGACCCAGACGCTCGAGGTCGGGGCACCCGCCATCGGGGCGAGCAGGACCGTCAGGCCGTTGGCCAACCGGAACGATCCGGCGCCGGCGACGCCGTGGGCATTGGCCACGCCGGTACGACCGGGACCGGCCATATAACCCCGAGCGGAACGGTTTCGAAACGGTAATGTGAACGGTCCCGCCATCGCGCCGCGTGCACCCGGCGCTGCGGCTCGTTCGGGCCGGGAACGTGCTCGTCTCCTTCGTGGGCACGCTGGTGGGCGGCCTGGCGGCCGCCGGCGCCGGCCTCGTCCTCGGCGCCCCCACGTGGATCGCGATCCTGCTGGCCGCCGGCTCGACAGCCTGCGTCACCGCATCCGGCAACGTGCTCAACGACCTGGGCGATCAGCTGTCGGACCGGACCAACCACCCGGACCGGCCGCTCGTTACCGGCCAGATCACTCCCCGGGGGGCTCGCCGCGGCGTGGTCGGACTGCTGGCCCTCTCAGCCGCTCTCATCGTCCCCGTCGTGCCCGGCCACCTTGCGCTCGGCGCGATCTGGGTCGTCGCGATCCTCACGCTACTCAGCTACGAGTTCCGGGGCAAGGCCCTCGGTCTCGGCGGGAACCTCGAGGTAGCCCTACTGACGGGGCTGGTGTTCCTGTACGGGGCGGCGGCCGTCGGCCCCCTCCTCCCGGTCCTTCCGCTCGTCCTGATGGCCTTCTTCGCGACGGCGAGCCGCGAAGTGATCAAGGACATGGAGGACGCCGGCGGCGACGTCGATCGCCGGACCTTCCCGCGGAGCCACGGGATGGCCGCGGCGACCGCTCTCGCACGGGGCTTCGTGGGGAGCGCGATCGTCCTCTCGGTGCTGCCCCTGGTGATCCTGATCCCGCTCGACTCCATCGCCGGGATTATGTACATACTCTCGGTCGTTGCCGCGGACGCGCTCTTCGTGGTCTCCGTCGCGTACCTTCCTGAGCGCCTTCACGCCGAACAGAGCGGGAGCAAGCTCGCGATGGCCGTTGCCCTCCTCGCCTTCCTCGCGTTGGCGTTTCGCTGAGCACCGCGATGGGGCGAGTGCGCGACTACCTGCACGAACGGTTGGCGCGGGGGCCGGTCCACTTGACGCTCATCGACCCGGAGAAGTCGGGGCCCGACGCCGCGGCCGCCACCGCCCGCGCCGCGGTCGAGCTCGGCAGCGACGCGGTGATGCTCGGAGGCTCGACCGGCATCACCCCCGGCCGGATGGGGGCCGTCGCCAAGGCCGTGAAGGCGGCGGCGAAGGTGCCCGTGATCATCTTCCCGGAGGGGCCAGAGTCCCTCGCCCGGGAGGCCGACGCGATCTACTTCATGAGCCTCCTCAACTCGCGCGACCCCGACTGGGTGATCCGGACGCAGGCCCGGGCCGCGCTGGCCGTCCGGCGGCTCGGTCTCGAGCCGATCTCGCTCGGCTACCTCGTCGTGGCGCCCGGTATGCGGGTCGGTGAGGTCGGCCGGGTCGACGCCGTACCTCGGAACGCCCCGGAGCTCGCCCAGGGCTACGCCCTGGCGGCCGAGCTCCTCGGGATGTCGCTCGTGTACCTGGAGGCGGGCTCGGGCGCACCGGAGCCGGTGCCCCCCGCGATGGTCCGTGCGGTCCGGTCGGTGCTCTCCGTTCCGCTGATCGTCGGCGGCGGGATCCGGACGGGCCGCGACGCCCGCTCGCTCCTCGACGCCGGGGCCCAGCTACTTGTGACCGGCTCGGTTACGGAGGAGCAGGGGATCGGGACCGGCTTCCGCGAGATCCTCGCGGAGGTGAGGAAGGTTCGCGGTGGCTGAGCCCGCGGTCCGGCGGCCGGTGGCCGCCCGGAAGGGACCGCAGTACAGTCGGCTGGCCCCTCGCGCCCCGAGCCTACCGGTGTCGCTCGCCGTCGTCGTCCTGCTCTCGGGGCTCGCGGCCCTGCTCGCCGTTCCCCTCGGTGGGGCGAGCCAGCTGTCGACCGCGTTTATCGGGGTCTTTCTGCTGCCGGCCCTGCTCGCCGCGGGACTCACGCCGGCCTTCGCCGGGGCGCTCGGGGGCCGATTCACGTACAAGCGCTCGTTCCTCCTGGCGATCGTCGTCCTCGGGATCACGCTGCTCTTCCTCGCGGTCGGCCGGCTCCTGTCCCTCATCCCGGGCTTCCGCCTCCCGTCCGCCGTGGCGATCGTCGTCGTGGTCCAGGTGTTCGCGTTGTGGCTGCGGCACATGGCCCTGTTCGGGGTCAGCCGCGCCTCGCACGGCCGATCGCTGCCTCCGGCGCTCCTGCAGCCGGTCGTCACTCTGCTGTTCACGTTCCTGTTGCTGCCCTCCGGGTCGGCATTGTGGGTCACCTCGATCGTGCTGCTCGGGGTCGGCTGGGCGGCCGCCGCCCTCGTCATCCGGGGATCGGACCGACCCATCCGGCGCGAGTTCGACGCCTCGGGCATCGCCCTGATCCGGCCCATGCTCGATCACGTGGCCTTCCGCGAGCCCGGCGCCACCGCCGAGCTCGAGGCTTTCTTCCGCCGGCACGCGGTGCCCGCCGATCTCCGCGTGAGCCTGCTCGAGTTCCGCGGCACCGGCGGGACGGTCGCTTCGGTCGCGCTCCCGTCGGTCCACCCGGGCCCGTTCGCCGCCCTGGGCTCGAGCGACCTGCCCCGACACGTCGCCGAGGCGCTCGGACCCTCGGCGGGGCTCGTGTTCGTGCCGCACACGCCCTGCACGCACGATCTCGACCTGCCCTCCGCCGCCGAGCGCCAGAAGGTGCTGGAGGGGCTGCGCGGGCTCCGTCCCGGCCTCCCGGTGCAGCCGATCTCGATGGCCAGTCCCCTGGTCGAGCCGCGCCCCGGCTCGCTCGTGCGGGTCCAGCGGCTCGGCCCGGTGCTGTGGGTACTGCTCTCCCAAGCCCCCGCGCCGACCGACGACATCGATTTCGCCATCGCCGACACGCTCCGACGGGAGTTCCCAGCGCAGCCAGCCCGCTTCCTCGCCCTGATGGACGCGCACAACTCCTACCGCCCGGACGAAGGCGACCTGAGCTACGGGACCCCCGTGCACCGCCAGCTCACGAGCGACTTCGCGGCCGCGGTGGCGCTTGCCGAGGCGCGCAGCACCACGAGCGGGCTCCGCGTGGGCGTGGCGGCCGAGACGCACTTCACGGTCGGAGTCCACGGCATCGGGCCGGCCGGGATCCGGGCGCTCGTGGTCGAGGCGGCCGGCACGCGGACCGCGTACGTCCTGATCGATGGGAACAATCTGGTGCAGGGCGAGCGGGCAACGATCCTCGGTGCGCTCGCAGGCTCCGTCGACGCGGCCGAGGTGATGACGACCGACAACCACGTGGTCCACGAGGCCGACGGCGGCGTGAACCCCGTGGGAGAACGGTTGCGCGGGGAGGAGCTGGCCGGTGCGGTCCGGGCGGTCGTGGAGCGCGCGCGGGGCTCGCTCGCGCCGGCCGAACTCGGCGCCGGCACCGCCGAGCTCCCCGGCGTTCTCGTCCTCGGACCCGGCTGGACCGCTCGCCTTTTGACCTCGCTGGGTGACACACTATCGGTATTCGCGAATCTGATGTTCGCCACCTTCCTACTGCTGCTCGCGACGGCCCTGCTCGCGCTGGCGGTGCTGCGGTGACCGAGCGCGATCCCGCGCTCGACCAGGCGTTCAGTACGGCGGCCGCGGCCGTCGGCGACGCCGAGGCCATCGCCCTTCTGCGGGAGCTGGTGGGCCTCGCTCCCACCAATGTGGAGGACCCGGCGCACCGGCGCTGGGAGAAGCCGAACTACGGCCCGGTCGCGGCCCGGATACTGGAGGCGGCGCGCGCGTGGGGCCTCAGCGCTCGTCTCGTCGATCCCGAGGCCGAACGGCCCGGCGCCGAGGAGTTCCACGGGATCCCCCGGCCGAACGTGATCATCGACCTCGACGTCGGCGCCGCCGAGCGCGTGCTGCTCCTCGCGCACTACGACGTCGTCCCGGTCCCGGCCGAGCAGGCGGCCCGCTGGAACAGCCCGCCGCATACGCTCACTCCGCGCTCCGACGGGCGGCTCTACGGGCGGGGCGCCAACGACGACCTTGGCAGCGGGGTGGTCGCCTCGCTGCTCGCGCTCCGACGTCTCGCCGGGGCGCCGGTGGCCCGCAACGCCCGGCTCGTCGTGTGCTGCGACGAGGAGACCGGTGGCGTCGGCGGGATCGAGGCGCTGAAGACCCGCGACGAGGCGCACCCGCCGGGGGACCCCGAGCGGATCCTCGACGCCGACGTCGTCCTCATCCCGGACGGCTGCCCCTACGTCGCCGCCGGCTCGTCGGGCGTGCTCATGCTCGACGGGGTCGCCACCGCACCGGTGACGGTGGGCGCGGTGGTCGAGTTCGGAGCGGCGCTCACGAGCCTGCAGGGGATCGCGGAGGATTGGAGCTCGACCTACCCGGCCCCCGGTTCGCCCGGCTCCCCTCCGCCGCACCCGACGATCACCGGCCGCGCGACCGTCACCCGCTTTGATTACGAGGCACCGGGTCGTGGCGCCGACCTGCCTCGGTTGGTTCGCGCCCACGCCGAGACCGAGGCGACCAACCAGATCCCGCAGAGCGTGACGTTGATCTTCCAAGGGAACGGCGAACGGCTGGTCGTGCTGCGCCACTGGATGCGCCAGCAGCTCCGCAAGCCGTACCGGCTCGAGCTCACCCGGAACACCGCGCTTGCCCTTCCCACCGGCGCGCTCGCGCTGTCGGTGGCCGGCCTGGGCTACCACGCCGGTTGGCCCCACAAGGCGCTCAACCCCGTCACCGGCGCGCTACGGCTGCTCGACGAGGCGGTCATCAACGGCAAGATCGACCTCGAAGAGCCCGGCACGCTCTCTTTCGGCATCGACGTGCGGCTCCCGCCCGAGATGTCGCTGCCGGAGGGCGAGAAGCGAGCGCTCGAACCGATCCGCGCCTGGATCGCCCAGCGCGGGCTCCCGTTCACGGTCGAGTCGCCTCCCGGTCGCTCGCGGGGCGGCTACGCGCTGCCGCTCGACCACCCAGCGGTGGGCCGCCTGCGCAAGATCCTCGGCGAGACGCTGGGGGCCGACGGCGTCTACGGCGAGTTCGGCGGCACCGACGCCAGCACGCTGGTCGGGCTCACGACCCGCGCCGGCGCGCCGCTGCCGGCGCTCGTCTTCGGTAGCATGGACCCGGAGGCGCATTATCACGAGGCCGACGAAAGCGTGGACCCGAAGCTTATCCGGGGCGTCGCCGAGTCGATCCGCCGCTTCATCGCCGACCCGTAGGGGGGTTGGCGGCGCTGGGCGTCGATCCGCAACTGCTGATCCCGGCCGCGGTCCTGTGGGTCCTGCTGCCGGCCTACATCGGCAACGCGACGGCGACGCTGCCGAAGGGCCGCGGGCCGCCGATGGATTTCGGCCGGCTGTGGAAGGGCGACGGCCGGCGGATCCTCGGACCGTCGAAGACGTGGTCCGGCTTCATGGTCGGAACGCTGTTCCCGGTGCCGTTCGGGCTGCTCGAGCAGTGGCTCATCACCATCGCACCGCCCTCGCTCAAGCTCGTCCCGGCCTTCGGTACCTCGCTCCTGGGCGCCTTGCCCGTGATCCTCCTGCTCTCCGGCGGGGCGCTCCTCGGCGACGCGCTCGGCTCGTTCTACAAGCGCCGGCGGAACCTGCCCAGCGGGGCTCCCGCGCTGCTCTTGGACCAGCTCGGGTTCGTCTTCGTCCCGGTCGCCCTCGGTATCCTGCTGGACCCGGCGCTGTTCTGGGCCACGTTCGGGAGCCTTGAAGCGCTCGGCTGGCTCCTCGTCTTCACGCTCGGCCTCCACGTCGGATTCAACTACATCGGCTACTGGACGGGTCTCAAGAAGGTCCCGTGGTGAAACGATGCCCGAGGCACCCCTAAGCCCGAGCGACTTGCGCCGCCTCCTGCTCGAGTGCGGCGCGGTGAAGTTCGGCCACTTCCGCCTCACGAGCGGCCGCGAGAGCGACGTCTACGTCGATGTGAAGCAGGCCTGGACCCGGCCGGAGCGACTCCGCGCGATCGCGCTGGCCCTCGCCAGCCGGGTGCAGGGCGAGTCGCTGCTCGGCGGCATCGAGCTCGGCGCGGTCCCCTTGGTCGTGGCCACCTCGCTCGAGACGGGCCTCCCGTACGTAGTGGTGCGCAAGCCCGGCCGGGAGCACGGGACGGCCCGCGCCTACGAGGGCGAGATCGCCGCCGGGGCCCACTGCCTGCTCATCGAGGACGTCGTCACCACCGGCGGGTCGGTCGCCGCGACCGTCGAGCTCCTGCGGACGGCGGGGGCGCGGCTCGAACGGGTCGTCACGGTCATCGACCGGGAGGAGGGCGGGCGGGAGCGCCTGTCCGCGCTGGGCGTGCAGCTCGAGGCGCTCGAGACGCTGTCTCACCTGCGGGCCGCGACGTGAGCGGCCGGCTCGCCCCCGACGCTACCGTCGCGATCGACGAGCCGGTCGAGGCCGGCACCGTCTACGCCCGGGGATACTTCGGGACCGTGGGAGCCGGTCGGCTCCAGCTCGACCGGCTCGAGGCGACCTACCTGCTCGAGATGGAGCGGATCCAGGTCGCGCGGCCCGACGGACGCTCCGTGGCCTTCCCCGAGCTCTTCCGCCGGGCGGCGCGCGCGGAGGAGGGTTTCGGGATCCGGTACGTCGTCTACCGCGACCTCCGTCAGCGCGGCTACGTCGTCCGCGCGAGCGCGCCACCGGCGAGCTTCGCCGTGCTGCCGCGCGGCGGAACGTTGCACAAGACACCGGCCCGCTTCTGGGTCGAGCCCTGGAGCGAGCGACGCCCGTTCGAGCTCGCGGAGGTGCTCGCGCTCGCCGAGCGGGCCCGCACGGCGCGCAAGCAGCTCCTCCTCGCCGTCGTCGACGAAGAGTCGGACCTGACCTACTACTTGGTCCGCCTCCCCCGGCCGACCGGGACGCAGAGCCCCGCGCCGGCGTCCGAACCGGCCGAGGGGCTCGTGAACGAGGACCGCGTCTCGCTGCTCGAGCCCGAGGCGGTCGAGCGGCTCGGCGGCGTCCTCTCGTACGGCTCGAAGATCGGGCACCGCCTCGAACTCTCGCTGCTGGAGGCGAGCTACCTCGTCGACCGGGGGGCGCTCAGACTCCGCGAGCTGCGGACCCATCGTCCCGTCGAACGGGCCGCGCTCGAGCGCCGGGCCCGCCGGCTGGATCCGCGGTACCCCGAGCGACGCGCGGTCTACGGCTGGCTGCGCGACCATGGACTGGTCGTCAAGACCGGGTTCAAGTACGGGGCGCATTTCCGCGCGTACACCCGCGACCCCTCGCACGCCCACGCCCGCTACCTCATCCAGTCGGTCCGGCCGGAGTACGCGCAGGCCTGGCCGGTGGTCTCCGGGGCGGTGCGGCTCGCTCAGGGGGTCCGGAAGGAGCACCTGTTCGCTGAGACCTCCGAGGGCGACACCGTGCGGTTCCTCTCGCTCGAAAGGATCCGACCCTAGCGCCGGCGGCGGGACGACCTCATCGGGGCCGGTGGTGGCCGATCGGCGACGAGCCGGGCCAGCCACCGCCGATCGCGGCTAGCCGGCGCGCGTCGTGGGAGGTGCAGCTCGAGCACTCCGCCTCGCAACCGGGCCCAGAGCCCTGGCGGGGGGCGGGATCGGTGCAGTCTCTCCCGGAGTTCGGTGGGCCGGGGTCCGATCAGTCGGAAACGCCCGGCGGCGCTCGCCTGTCCGAGTTTCGGCGGAATCGGCAGGAGCAGCACCGGCGGCTCCGTCTGCCTCTGGGAGGAGATGACCGAGCCCCGACCGCTCCTCCCGATCTCCGTCACCCGAACGGGAATCCGGCGCCCGCGCACGGGTCCGAGAGCGAGAGGATGGACGACGCTCCATCCCAGGCCGACGGCCGTCTCCGCGGCGCGGTACGAGATCTGCCGTACCACTGGGGCGCGGGGAAGGAGCCGCGGGTCGGCGGCCCGAAGAGGTCCTCCCCGCTTGACGATCTCTAGGCCTCGAGCTCCCACCAGGGCGGCGACGGCGGCCGCGACGTAGTCGCTCGAGCCTCGGCCGAGGATCTGGACCTCCCCTTCGATATCGGCGCCGAAGTATCCGGTCAACACGGGCACGGAGCCCTTCGCGAGGCTCATGGCGAGCGTCGCACGAACCCGCGTCCGCGAGCGGCGCAGGTCGATCCGAGCGCCGCTCCTCGCCTGGTGAACAATGAGCCCGACGTGATCGGATTCTAGCGCGTCGGCCGGGATCCCGGCCCGGCGAAGGAGCTCCGAGAGCCAGTGCGCGGAGAGGCGTTCTCCGAGGGCGAGGAGCTCCTCCCGGCGGCGTCGGACGGCGGCTGGACCACGGGAACGAACCTCCAGGAGCGGGGCCACCCGCTCCAACAGCGAACGAACTTGAGGCCCTCCGCCGCGGTAGCGGCGAACGAGCGCTCGGTGAAAGGACCGGGACAGACTCACCCCGTCGACTCTTTCCACCGCTCGGAGAAGTGAGTCGGTAACTCCGCTGCGCGCCGAGACCACGACGACGACGGGACCTTCGCGTAGACGCGATCGCACGCGCGCCACGACCAGCCCGGGCCGCTCGAGCGCCGCGCCGCCGAGCTTCAGAACGAGCGGAGGCAAATCGCGACCGGGCATCGAGCCCCCTAGGAGCGCGACTCGCGGAGCGCATACAGGAACTCGGCGTTCAGGACCGACCCCCCGGCACCGCCGCGCACGGCATTGTGCAGGAGGAGGACGAACCGGACCCGCCGCCCCTCCACCCGCAGCCGTCCGACCGACACGGCCATTCCTCGGGCTCGCGGCGGAGAGCCGGCCCACAGGTCCAGGAGCGGCTGAGGCCGGTCCTGCTCGGACCGGTACACGATCGGCGGATGCGGCGCGGTCGGACAGTCGACGCCGGCAAGAGGGTCGAACCCGCGCCATGCCTGGATCAATGCGTCGGCCGAGGGGTGCCGGCGCGACTCCAGTGTCACGGTCTCGAGGTGACCGTCCCGCACGGGAACGCGGACACAGCTCGCCTGGATGTCGAGCCCGCGCACGGCGGTTCCGAGCAGCCGGAGGGTCTCCCGCCGGACCTTCTCCTCCTCACCGGGAATGAAGGGCACGACGTTGGGCGGACGACCGAGCTGATCGATGCCGGCGAGACCGGCCCCCGAGAGCGCCTGGTACGAGCTGACCGAGATCGTTCGCGGGTGCAGGAGTGGCACGATGGGCGCGAGAGCGAGGGCCAGGCCCGTGGCGGTGCAGTTAGGATTGGCCACGATCGTCGCGGGCGACGCTCGCGCCGAACGGAGGGCGAGGCCGTTGACCTCGGGCACGAGCAGACGCGCCGTCGGACCCGACCGGTGGTCCGCGGCGTTCGTGAATACGGACAGCCCCCGTCGCATGAAGGCGTCCTCGACATCTCCGGCGCGGCCCGAGGGAAGCGCCGAAAACACCAGCGCGATCCCGTCTTCGGCGAGCTGCCGCGGCGTGCGAGGCCGAAGCCGTTCGCTCGCCCAGTCGCGGGGCGGGTCGGCGTCGACGCGCCACAGCTCGCCCAGCCGCCGGCCCGCGCTACGGTCGCCCGAGACCAGCTCCTCGAGGGCGAAGCGCGGGTGGTCCGCCAACAGCCGGACGAACTGCTGCCCGATGTAGCCACCGGCGCCGAGGATCGCGCAGCGAACCCGGCCCGTACTCACGGCAAGAACCCCCCGGCCAGCCCGATCTCGGCGAGCCCCAACAGCACGGCCGATTCCACGACGACGACCGCGCGGGGCACGATGCACGGGTCGTGGCGCCCGGACACCCGCAAGAGCGCAGCGGCTCGGGTGCGGAGATCGACGGTCCGCTGGGGTTTCGCGATGGAGGGGGTGGGCTTGAACGCCGCGCGCACCACGATGGGCATCCCGGTCGCGAGCCCGCCGAGGATGCCGCCGGCGCGGTTGCGCGCGCCGACCACTCGTCCGTTGCGCCAGATCCACGGATCGTTGTTCGTGCTTCCTCGCAGGCGGGCGACGCGCGCTCCGGCCCCGAACTCGACCGCCTTGACTCCGGGGACGGAGAACAAGAGATGGGCGAGGACCGACTCGATCGAATCGAAGAACGGCTCCCCCCAGCCGACCGGCACTCCGTAGCCCCGCGCTTCCACGATCCCCCCTACGCTGTCTCCCCCCCGACGCGCGCGGGCGATCGATTCGAGCATCGGCGCGGCCGCCGCCGGGTCCGCGCTGGAGACCTCGTTCGCCTCCCTCGCCCGGATGAGCTCGGCGGGCCGGGCGCGCTCGGCGACTCTCGCGCGTACGCCCCCGATCTCCCGGGCGAACGCGACGACCTCAATCCCGATCGGCCGCAGGAGCTGGGCGCAGATCGCCCCGCCGATGACGATCCCGACCGTCATGCGGCCGCTGAACGGTCCGCCGCCGGAGAGGTCGGCCGCCTCGCCGAACCGGACCCGGGCCGGAAAATCGGCGTGGCCGGGCCGGGGCAGATCACGCATCCGGTCGTAGTCGCTTCGCCGGACATCGGTGTTGGCGACCTCGGCCCGGAAAGTTCCCCCGTTCGTCCGGCCTCGATTCAGTCCCGACCGGACGATGAGCCGGTCCTCCTCCCGGCGCCGCGTGCCGACCCGCCGTCCCACCGGCGCGCGGCGGTCGAGCATCGCCTGGACCTGGAGGAGGTCGATCGGGAACCCCCGAGGCAGGCCGCGGAGTTCGCAGCCGACCGACGGCCCATGGCTCGTACCGGTGAGCTTGAGGCGAAGCGGCCCGTCGAACTCCATGCCGGTCACGGGCCACCTCTCGCTCCGAGGGTTGAGAGGTCCGCCCAGAAACCGGGGTACGACTTCCGCACCGCACCCGCGGAGCCGAGGCGAGAGGTCTCCGCGAGTCCCGTCGCGGCGACCGCGGCGGCCATGACGACCCGATGGTCCTCAGGTGGCTCGTAGCTCAGCCGAGCGGGGAGGCGCCCCGCCCGGATCCAAAGCTCTCCGGCTCGTTGCCCGACCCGCGCTCCGAGTGCCTGCGCCAGCCGCCCGGTCTCGTGCACGCGATCGCTCTCCTTCTGGGCCGCCTGGCCGCCTCCGAGGAGCCGGCTCGTCCCCGGTCGGGCGAAGCTGGCGATCACACCGGCAAGCGGGAGCAGATCGGGGCAGTGGTCGAACCGGAAGGTAAACGCCCGGAGCCGGCCGTGCCGAACCCGGGCCCCGCTCCGGGTCCGGTTGACCTCGCCGCCGGCCCGCTCCAGCAGGGCCAAGACCTCCAAGTCCGCTTGGGGCCAGCGGAGCTCGAGGCCCGAGACGGCTACATCGCCCCCGGGTAGCGCCCCGCCAACCCAGAGCGGCGCGGCCGAGGACGCATCGCCGGGTACCCGGATCCGACGGAGCGAATACGGGCTCGGAGCCGGGATCTCCCAGCGGGGGCCCCCGTGGCGGATCGGCGCTCGGGCTTGGCGGAGCAGAAACTCCGTGGCCTCTACGTAAGGGCGCGACGGTAGCCGGCCGGTGACAACGATGGTCGAAGGACCGTCGAGGCGAGGAAGTACCAGCAGCAGGGAGGACAGGAACTGGGAGCTCTCGGAAGCGTCGAGGAAAAACCGGCCAGCAGTGAGCGGGCCGGTGACGCTCAGGTGCATGGAGCCGACCCGGCGGATCCGGGCACCGCGCTGCCGAAGGCAGGCGATGAGCGGCTGGGTCGGCCGGCGAGCCAGCTGCCGGGAGCAGCGAAACCGGGTGGGAACCCGGCGGAGCGCCGCCACCGACAGGAGGAAGCGCAGCGTGGTGCCCGAGGAACGGCAGTCCACATCGGCCCCTCGGCGCGAGTCGAGGAGGCCGGCCCCGCCGAAGCTCCATCGAAGGGCCGACGCCACGACCGGCGTCCCCATGCGCGCCAACCCCCGAAGCGTCGCCTGCGTGTCCTCCGACTCGAGCGGGCGCTCGACCGTGACGCTCCGCTCCGATAGCGCGGCCACTACGGCCGCTCGATGCGTGTAGCTCTTGGACGCCGGGGCGACGATCTGCCCCGTGAGCGACGAGGGCCGGACCCGGCGGCCGTTCACAGGCCCGCTCCCGACCCGGGCTGGAAGCGCGTCGCGAGGGACTCGATCCCCTGGGCCGACAGCTGTTCCCGCCACTCGGGAAATCGGTCGCGGGGGCCGATGACGGCGAGGGCGGGCCCGAGACCGGCCACGCCGACACCCAAGGCCCCCCGCGCCACGAGCTCCGCCCTCAGGGGCTGAAAGGAGAGACCGAGCGCCGCCTCGACCTCCGCCGTATTGATCTGAAGCGCGCCGATCAGCCCCCCGCGGCGAGCGAGTTCCATCGCCCGCGTCCCCGCCGGTGCCCGGCCGAGGAAGCGGAGCTGCAGCGACGACGCCGGGGGGTGGGTTCCGGGCGGAAGTGCGAGCAGGACGCTCCAGCCCGAGGGAACTTCGGTGGTAAAGAGCCGGCGATTGCTTCGATTGTCGGCGGCGACAACTCCGCCCTCGAGCGCGACGAGGGCGTCGTCGAAGCCCCCGGTGGCGGTGAGCCCGAGCGCGCGGTGCACACGAACTCCGATCGACGCGAGCTCGGTGGTTGGTCGTGGACCCGGGGCTGAGAGCGCGTCCTGCAGCGACCGAAGGATCGCGCCGACGACGGCCGACGAGCTCTTCAGCCCCCGAGCCGGCGGAACGGTGGACCGTAGCGAGACGGTCCCGCGGAACGAGCGGCCGCCCCCGAACTCCGCGGCGCCGGCCGCCAGGGCCGCGCGGACCAACGGAGTATCGGCCTCGGTGGGAATCGTCCAGTCGGGGAGGTTGCCCGAGCACTCCTCGAGTTCGACCTCGGCGGCCGCCCCCAATTCGATAGCCGCGGCACACCCTTCGCCCCCGAGGAGCGCGTTCACGAAACTGACCGCGCCGTGGGCGCGGCCTACTCCCCGAAGCACCGCCGCCACGCCTCCTGCTCCGCAGCCGGGCCCGGGGCCTTGCCGAAGAGCTCTCGCACGGTCTCCGACGCCTGATACAGGAGGAGGCGGCGGCCGTCCTCGTACCCGGCGCCGCGTTTCGCACATAGCGACTCCACGGAACCGGCCTCGGGCGAGTAGACCCAGTCGAGCAGTCGGGTGCCCGGGGCGAGGTGCTCGGTCCACTCCGGCGGCCAGTTGCCGGAGCCCGGACGTCCGACCGTCGTAGCGTTCACGACCCATTCGAACCGATCGCCGGGAGCTGGTTCGCCGATCGACGGCCAGTCGCGTAGGAGGAGCTCCTGGCGATTGGACCGTCGCGCCCGGAGGGCGACTCTCCGGCCATCCAGTACGGCCGCGGCGACGGTGGCCCGTGCGCTGCCCCCACCGCCCAGCACGAGCACCGACCCCCTAGGCCGCGCGAGATCGGCCTCCACTTCGCTCCACCGCCGGCGGATCGCGCGCACATCGGTGTTCTCGCCACGCCAGCCGTGGTCGGTGAAGACAAGCAGATTGACGCACCGCGCCGCCGCCGCCTCGGGCCCGGTGCGCGGCGCGAGCCCGAAGCCCGCCTCCTTCAGCGGTCGCGTCAGATTGACCCCGACGAACCCCCGCGCCGCGAGGGCCGCTAGGATGGCGGCGAGGGGCCGAAGGTCTTCGTGCTCTAGCGATGCGTACGTCCCCCGGAGACCGGCCGAGTCGAGGAGGGACTCGACCAGGAGGGGGGAGGGGCTTTGAGAGATCGGAGCGCCGAGCAGCGCGATCAGTGGGTGGGTTCGCTCTGTCGGCGACGCGCTGGGCAGGCGGTCGAGTTCCACCTGGCCCGGGAGGACCGTGCCTCGCCCATCGGTCGCGGGAAGCGAGGCGAACACGAACGGCATTCCCAATCGCTCCGCCCACAGCCGGAACAACGGAGCCGAGGCGCCCGTGGTGTGGAAGACGGGGCGATCTCCGTCGAGCGACTCGAGGAACGGCAGCCACTCCAGTACCGCCCGACCGACCGAGCTGGGCAGGACGATCTTCCGGGTCCCTGGTAGCGGGAGCGGTTCCGTCAGGAGCCGCGAAACATCCTGTTGCGTGGCCTCCCCGTCCAGGTGAGCGGAGTAGATCAGCGACGGCTGAACATCTCCGGCCGCGGGGAGACCGAGCGAAGGTACGGTGCAGAGGTCGCGTTGGAGCTCGACGTCGACCGCCGCGAAGGGCAGCCGAAGCAGATCGCGGAGCTGCCGAGCGCGCGTCTCCCCGTCGTCGGGGCCTTCCCCTCCCTCGGCGCGCGACCGTACGGTCAGCAGCAGGGGTAGCGGAGCCGGGAAGAGCGCCTTCACTCGCCCGAGCTCCCCGACTATCCACCGGTCGGCACGCACCTCGGCCCAGTCCGCGCCGTGGGTGGCCGCGAGCGCGATCTCCTCCCGACAGCTCTCCGCCGTACGCGCCGGGAGCGTTGCGATGCGTAGGGTGCGGCGAACGATCACCGCTCCTCGATGTGCTCGCCCACGGTCACCCCCAGGTGACGCGCTGTCGGGAGAAGCGCCACGCGAAGCCGATCGCCCGTGCGGAGCTCGGTGACGGCCGTGGCGCCGACCTCGGTCGCGAGTCGGACCGTTTCCGCCTCCTGGAGGAACACGGTCGACCGCCCTGTCGCAGTCTCGAACTCCACGAGCACCATCGGTCGCCGCTCCAGCTTGAGCCGGCCGACCCGTTCGGGTCGCGAGGCCGTGCCGCCTCCGGTCACCAGCACCGGATCGCCCGCCTCCAGCTCGCTGAGATACCGGGTCTCTCCTGTCGCGAGCAGGGTGTAGGAGTGGGGCGATCCGGCGTTGACGCGGAAGGGCCGAGGCCGAGTGAGCTTCGAGCCCGGAGCTTCGCTGAGCACGAGCGCGAGGGCGCCGGCGCTCGAGCCCACGAGGAGCCCCTCATCGTTGCCGAGGAGGGCGATGGTGTCGACGAGCACCCGGTCGCTGACCCCCACCGGCCGCACGTCGCGGACCGAGCCGATCCCCCATTGGACCGGCGGTGCGTCCGCCGGGCCGAGCACGTCCGCCACTTGTTGGAGGGCTTCCCCCGTGCTCACCGCGATCACCGCGGCCTCCGCCCCATGTTCGAGGGCCCCCAGCGCCGCGGGTAGCTCTCCGACATTCCCTACCTCGACCCAGATTCGCGCCCCCGCCGGGCGGACCGAGACCAGCGTCTCCAGGGGCAGCACGCGATCACCCTCGAAGCGCGCGAGAATCGACTCTCCGGTCCGAAGCCGCTCCTGCGCCTCGGCCAAGCTTGCGCGGTCCGAGATGTGCACGCGTCGCAGCGTCCGGAGCTCCGGCGCCGGAGATTCAACCACCTCCCCCCGGTCGATCACGGCCAGCCCCGCGGCAGGAATGAGCCTCGTTCGATCGGGCGGCACCAGGAACTGCCGGAAACCGAGGTGGACGCCGATGGACACGAGCTCCGCGGCCTCCGGACCCGGAGGCAGGGCGATCACGACCCGTCGGACGCTCACGACCGGGTCCACGGGCTCGCGTGAACGAGCTCGGCGACGCTTCGCGCGAACGGCTCGATCGGTTCCCGCTGGAACAGATTGCGTCCGGCACAGAGCCCGGCGATGCCGGTCTCCATCGCCTGACGGATCCGATCGAGCGCCGCCTGTTCGTCGTCCATGCGGATCCCACCGCCCAGCAGCACGGGCACCGGCGTGGTGCGCACGATCTGCCGAAGGCCGTCGATGGAGCCCGGATACGGGACCTTGACCAGGTCCGCGCCGAGGTCGGCGCTTGCCCGGGCGGCGTGCGAGAGCGCCCCCGCCTCCGTGGCTCGTTCGCCCTTGACGTAGGTCATGCACAGCACCGGAAGTCCCAGCCGGTGTGCCCCATCGACGGCGGTGCCGAGGTCGGCGAGCATCTGCCCTTCGCCGTCGACGCCGAAGTTCACCTGAACCGACAGGAGGTCGGCGCCGAGGGCGACCGCCTCGGCCGCCGTTCCCACCAGGCGCTTGAGATCGGGGGCCGGGGACAGGCCGGTCGAGGCGCTGACGTGGATCCCCAACGCGGTGGAGGGAGCCAGCTCGGGCGCGACCTGACGCACGCTGCCCTTCGTGACGATCAGGAGGTCGGCGCCGGCTCGGACGAGCGCTCGGGCCGCCGGCCCCGCGCTCTCCAGCCCGGCGATCGGTCCCATGGACACGGAATGGTCGAGCGGGACCGCGAACAGCCGGCGGCCGCCCGGAGCGGCCAGGCGACGGAGCCGGAGGTCCAGTCCGCTCGTCACGGTCTTGGCCCGTCGTCAGGGAGGCGGGGGAGTGTGATCGGAGCCGACGGCCCCGTCGACGAGCAACCGGTGCAGCGCGAAGCCCCGCAACATCGCGTCCCACATCTCGCGCCGGATCTCCGGGGTCGTGGCGAAGTCGGCGGCCATCTGGCCGACGAAGCGGCTGTGCTCCTCGTCGGCGGTGACGTGCAGGGTATAGTAGGCGAGGTGCGCCTCGTCGACCCCGTACCGGTCGCGGAAGGCCGGTAGCAGGCGGGCGCACAGCTCCACGTTCGGCGGCTCCGACGAGCCGGCCGCCGACACGTAGAACGGGACCTCCCGGTTCAGGTAGAGAAAGTCGTCGATGGCGACGATCGTGCTCGGCAGCAGCGACGCACCGACGACGCGGTTCCGGGGAAGCCCCAGGCCCTCGCAGAAGCGCAGCCAGAGCTCCGGGTGGCCGGGCTCCTTCCCCTTCGGGTCGCCGGCCTCCTCGACGAGCTGGTCGAGGATCATCCGGCGGTACGAGTCGAACTTGGCCTCCCACGAGCAGCGCGAGAAGCGCTCGGCCATCGCCAGCGGCACGCAGGCGAGCCACGGGTAGAACTGGGTCGCCCATCGGTGGAGCAGTTCGCGGGGGGCCTCCCCCTTCTCCACTTGGGCGAAGAAGCGGTGCGTGCGGAACGGGTGGTTAGCCATCTTGTATCGCACGAGCTCGTCGCGGAACTTCACGCCCTCGAATCGTACCCAGGGGGGCTCCGTCATGGCCGTTGGCCCGCCCGGTTCTATATGGTCGAAGAGGTTACCGGGTGAACCTGCTCGGTTAACCGAGGACGGCCCGAAATCGCCCTCCGTGCCGTGGACCGGTTCGCTCGTGCCCCCTTTCGGTCCACTCGCCGGCCTGCGCGTGATCGATTCGGGTCGCTTCGTGGCCGGACCGTGGGCCGCCACCCATCTGGGGGAGTTCGGCGCTGAGGTCATCCACGTCGAAGCTCCGCCGTTCCGTCGGCCCTACGCCGACCCGACGCGCACGCTTCCGCCGCTCATCCCGGCCGAAGCCCCTGAGGAGCGCCGGGTCTCCGAGTCCTGGGTCCAGTACTCACGCAACAAGCTCTCTGTCGGCCTGGATTTCGCTCGCCCCGAGGGGCGCGAGCTGTTCCTGCGGCTCTTGGAGCGAGCCGACATCTGGATCGAGTCGAGCCGGCCTGGCACCTACGCGCGGATGGGACTGGACGACGCGAGCGTGCTCGCCCGCTCTCCGCGCCTCACGGTGGTCCACGTCTCGGGCTACGGGCAGGACGGTGACCCGGACCGGGTCGGCCGGCCC
>DASYZY010000076.1:0-2312 GCA_035945735.1 Thermoplasmata archaeon | reverse complement strand
CGCCGGGTCCGCCTCCGATGATCAGCGTCTCCGCAGTGCGGGCGTAGGTGCCGGCCATCGCTAGGCCGCCTCCGAGCCGGGTCCGCCTCCGGGGGGCGAGGTCGCGAGCACGTCGGTGAGCATCGATTCCGGCACGGGCGGCCCGACCGCCTCGGCCTCGGCGATCGCCTCCTTCACGAGGCGGGCCGTCTCCTCTTGGATCGACCGCCGGGCCGCCTCCGCCAGCAGCTCGTGCCGGGTGAGGAGCTCCTCCAGCCGGGCGACGGGGTCGTGCGCGATCGCCGTCGGCATCCAGCTGGGCGCCTGGTACCGGCTCGGGTCGTCGGAGCTCGAGTGCGGGGTCATCCTGAACAGGCGGAACTCGAGCAGGCGGGGCCGCCCCTCGGTACGCACCTTCTCCAACGCTTCGGCGAAGGCGCTGAAGCAGGCGACGAAGTCGGTGCCGTCCACGGCCCGGGCCTCGATCGCGTAGGCGCCGGCCTTGGTGACGAGCTCCCTCACGTGCGACTGCCGCTCGACCGGCACCGAGATCGCCCACTGGTTGTTGGTGAGGCAGAACAGCACGGGTAGGGAGAAGACGGAGGCGAAGTTGAGCCCGGCGTGAAAGTCGTTCGTGCTCGTCGCCCCGTCGCCGAAGAAGCCGAGCGCGGCGCCCGTGTCCTTGCGGAGCTTGAGGGCGTAGCCGATCCCGACGGCGTGGGAGATCTGGGTGCCGACGACGCTGGACATCGAGACGTACTTCACCTCCCGCGCGCTCGGGTGGCAGGGCATCTGCCGGCCCCGGGCCGGGTCCCGGTCGTTGGCGAAGAGGTGGTGGAGGTAGCGGGTGAGCGAGTGCCCCCGGACGAGCGCGACGAGCTGCTCCCGCAGGCCGGGCACGACCCAGTCCTCGGGGCGACTGGCCAGCCCCGCCGCGACGCTGACGGCCTCCTGGCCGGTCGCCGGGCCGTAGAAGCCGATGCGGCCCTGGCGCTGGAGCGCGAGCATCCGGGTGTCGAGCTCGCGGGCGAGCGTGGCCCAGTGGTGCGCGGCGAGCAGGATCTCCTGCCAGTCGTCGCCGAGGGCGGCCCCGAGGGCCGGGCGGTCGTAGGGCAACGGCACGATGCCGGCGTTCATGCGAGGTAGGCGAACAGAAGGTGCGGGTCCTCGAGGTGTCTCTTGACCACCGCCAGGAACTGGGCCCCTTCGATGCCGTCGAGGACCCGGTGGTCGAGCGAGACCGAGAGGTTCATGAGGTGCGCCGGCGCGAGGGTGCCGTCCTCGCGGTAGATCGGACGCTTGACGATCCGGTGGACGCCGAGGATCGCCACTTCGGGATAGTTCAGGATGGGAGTGGCGAGGACGCCGCCCAGCGCGCCGAGGCTCGTGATCGTGAAGCTGCTTCCGGTGAGCTCGCCGCGCGTGAGCTTCCCGGCCCGCGCCCGGTCGGCCAGCGTGCCGATCTCGCGCGCCAGCTCGGCGATGCTCTTCCGGTCGACGTCGCGCAGCACCGGGACCAGCAGTCCTTCGGGCGCGGCGGTCGCGATCCCGATGTGGAAGCGGTGGTGCAGGATGAGGTCGTTCGCCTGGTCGTCGATGGTGGCGTTCATCCGCGGGTGCTCGCGCAGGCCGGCGACGACCGCCTTGAGGACGAAGGGCAGGTACGACAGCTTGTACCCCTTGGGCTCCAGGAGCGCGGCCATGCGGTCGCGGGTGCGGACCAGCTCGGTCGCGTCCACCTCCTCGACGTAGGTGAAGTGCGCCGCACGGTGGACCGCCTCGCTCATGTGCTCGGCGATGACGCGCCGGATCCCGCGGATCGGGACCCGCTCGACCTCGGCGCCGGGCTCGGCGCCGGCGGGATGTCCGGGTACGGGCGGTTCGGCCGCTCCCGGCGCCTCGGGCGCCGGCTCCGCGTGCGCTCTGGGTGCGGGCACCGCCCCGACCGCAGCGTCGGCGGGCGGCGCCGCCGGGGGGGCAGCCGCCGTCGGGTGATCGAGATCCGACTCGGTGATGCGGCCCTGGGGGCCCGTGCCCTTGACCTGAGAGAGATCGATCCCGCGCTCGGTGGCGAGCCGGCGGACATGCGGGCTCGCGAGCACGCGCGGGGAAGCGGCGGAGGCCGGCGCGGGCACCGCAGGTGCGGCGGCTGCCGGCGGGGCCGCCGGCGCCGGCGGGGGAGGGGCCGCGGAGGCCGCGCTCGGCTCCGCGCCCCCACCAGCGTCGATCGTGACCAGGAGCGCTCCGACCTTGACCTTCTCCCCTTCCTTCGCGTGGAGCCGCAGGACCTTGCCGGCCTTCGGCGAGGGGATCTCGACGTTGGCCTTGTCGGT
>DASYZY010000075.1:0-1664 GCA_035945735.1 Thermoplasmata archaeon | reverse complement strand
GGCGGGGCATGCGCGCGCCAGCACGCCGGGGGGAGATGAGTCTGGCCCCCGGCTCGAGCGGTCCGGCGGGCGCGAGTTTGACCGAACCTTAATCAAGAGGAAGCCCGCCCAGTATCTACCGGCGACGTCGGCGGCGGTGCCGGGCGGCGTCTCCCCCCGCACTGTGAGCGAGTCCGCAGCCCGCCCCCGACGGAACGAGGAGCGGGTCGCGACCGGCATTCCTGCGCTCGATACGATGCTCTCCGGCGGGCTCGTGCCGCGGCGGCCCTACCTCGTCGTCGGCCCCTCCGGGACCGGCAAGACGACGCTCGCGCTCGAGTTCCTGTGCGAGGGGGTCCGTCGCGGCGAGGAGACCCTCATCGTCACGCTCGAGGAGCCGCCCAACGAGATGCGGCTCAACCACCGCGGGCTCCGTCCGGAGCTCGACAAGGTGTGGGTCTTCGACGCGATCCCGGACGTGATGCGCTACGAGCGCGCGCCGTTCAAGGACGTCGCGCAGGTCCGCGACTCGACCCGCTTCGAGGCGATCGCTACCGACATCCGCAAGACCCCCGAGCTCACGAGCGTCGAGATCACGCTGACCGCGCTCGAGCAGACGATCCGGATGCAGGGCGCGCGCCGGAACTACAGTCGGCTCGTGATCGACTCGCTGACCGCGCTCCAGTACTTCTGTATGAAGGGGATGGATGAGGTCCAGGGCGCGCAGTCGTTCCTGCGGTTCCTCTCCGATCTGGGGATGACCACGCTGCTCACCGTCGAAGCGCCGTTCGAGGACGGCGACACTCCCGAACGGATGCTCGCTCGGGGCGAGATCCGGCTCTTCCGCTGGGAGAGCGACGGCCGCACGGTCCGCGCCGTCGGCGTCGAAAAGTTCCGGGGCAGCTCCCACGACGTTCGGCTCCACCCGTACCGTATCGGGGCGAGAGGCATCGACATCCGCCTCGACCAGACCATCTTCCGCGACGGCCGCCAGGTCACCGATGACCACCTGGCGGAGAGCGCCGCCCCCCTCGAGGTCACCGTCGCCGCCACCGCTCCCACGCCCAGCGCCGGTGAGGCGATGGCCGAGATCGAGCGGGCGGAGCTGGGCGTCGAGGACGAGCTGCGCGCGCTGCTCGCCGCCCAGGTCGACCTCCAGCCGCTCCGGGCGACGGTGCAGGCCGCCGTGGCGGCCGTGGGCCGGGAGGAGCCTACCCAGACGCTCGCCCGGCTGAACGAGATCCGCGAGCTGGTCCACCACATGCGGCTCGGCGAGCTCACGCGGCACGGGCCGGCGCGCGACGCCGGCCCCGGTCCGATCGCCCCGGTGTTCCCCGCCGCCGTGCGCCACGAGGTCCGTCTCGGCAGCGTGGTGGAGCGGCTCAACGGTCTCCTCGGTCCGGCCGACGCCGCTCCGAAGTCCTCTAGCCGCATCGAGGAACCTCCGGCGCCCCCGGTCGCTCCCCCGGCCGAACCGCCGCGGCCGCCGGTCACTGCGCCGACCCCCGCCGTCCCGGCCTCGCGAGGGCCGATCCCGACCCCGCTGGGTCCGGTGGCCTCTCCGCCCTCCCCGCCGCCGGACGCCCCGGCCGGTCCGGAGGCTCCCGCCGAACCTCCGGCCGGTGCGCCGCCTCTTCCCCTGCCCGTCTCGGCCGGCGAAGCGTTCGGGCCGACGTTCGACTCTC
>DASYZY010000074.1:0-4525 GCA_035945735.1 Thermoplasmata archaeon | reverse complement strand
GAGCACGTCCAGCCCGGAAACGGAGTCGAGTACGACCAGAAAGATGTCCGGGGGGAGCACGGAGTCCAGCCGCGACAGCGCGAGCCGCTCCCAGTCCGAGTCCAGCAGCTGCGCCCGGAGCGCTCCGGTTACGCCGGTGGTCGTCGAAGCCCGGGCGGCCAACCGAACGGGCACGCTGCTCGCCACAGAAACCCCGGCGAGGCAGGGCTCCGCTGAATGGCCTAGTTAATCCCCGCGCTGGAGTGGCAGCCCGTCTCGAACCTGCAGAGACGGACCTCGCTTCCCACCGCGGGCGAGCTGCCGGACCGCGAGAAAAGGCGCCGGAATCGCGTTCGCGGGCATAGAGAGGATTATCTGCCCCTCCTCGCCGTACATTCAGCGCTAGCGAAACTCGCGGTTCCACCGTGCAGCGCCGTAGCGATACGGGGCCGGCCCTCTGGCTGGCGCTCGTCGGAGTGTTTGCCCTCACCGGGTTTGTAGCGCCAGCGCCGTCGATCGCCATCGCCGGGATCCCCCACGGGCCGCACGCCCTCGTCGCCCCGACCCCAGGTCCGATGTCGCGCGGGGCGAGTCCCGCCGCAGCGCCGGGCCCGTGGACGCCTACCCCCCGTGCGGGCGGCGGTTCGGTCCCCCAGGTCAACCTGAGCGTCTTCCTCTACAACGCGTCGGTCCGAGGCGGTCTCGTCAATGCCACTCCGAATCAGGCTCCCGGGGCGATGGCCACCGGTGCCGGCATGCTGTTCGTCGCCGACCAGCAGAAGTCGGGCGTCAGCGAGGTCAACCTGAGCACGGGCCTTGTCGTGGGCTGGATCGGCTTTCCGTCGGGCGGCCAGCTCGGCTCGCTCGCCTTCGACTCGACGAACGGAGAGCTCTACGGCACCGACTCGAGCTCCGGGTATCTCGACGCCGTCAACGTGAGCGCCCCCCACGGCGTGGCCGCCGAGATCAAGCTCGGTTCTCCGCAGCAGGTCGCGTACGTTGCGGCCAGCAACGAGATCCTGGCGACCGCCTCGGCGGCCGATTCCCTCCTCGTGTACGGGGGCACGAACCACAGCCTGCTCGCCAACTATTCGCTGAGCAGCTCCCCTGCCGGCGTC
Source organism: Thermoplasmata archaeon (assembly GCA_035945735.1). Lineage (GTDB taxonomy): Archaea > Thermoplasmatota > Thermoplasmata > Lutacidiplasmatales > UBA184 > JAKIVR01. Next base: position 3,428 of record DASYZY010000074.1, on the reverse strand, counting down.
GCGTTCCTGCCCTCCACCGGGCTAGCCTATGTGGCCGAGCCGTCGGCGAACCGGATCGAAGCCGTGAACCTCACCTCCGGCGCGAGGTCGAACGCGACGGTGGGCAAGACTCCCCAGGGCGTGGCGGCCGACCCGCTGAACCGGACGGTCCTCGTCACCGACTCGGGCTCGAACCAGGTCAGCGTGCTCAATGGCTCGACCCTGAGCGCCCACAACGTGAGCGTCGGCTCCCAGCCCGGCGCGATCGTCACCGACGTGAGCGTGGCTCGCGTGTTCGTCGCCGACGCGGGGGATACGAATCTCTCGGTCCTGTACGCCTCGAACGACTCGTTCCTGCGTTCGGTACCGCTCGCCGCGTCGGCGACCTACCTCGCCACGAGTGCCGGTGCCCTGTTCGCGGGGCCGGTGGGCGTCTACAATCTCACCGAGCTCAACGCCAGCACCGACAACCGCACCGCGACCCTCACCGTCGGCGCCTCGCCGTCGGCGCTGAGCTGGATACCGCGCACCCCCGAGCTGCTGGTCGGTGACGCGCTGGCCGGCGGAAGCTACGTCGTCAATGGCTCGCAGCCCTCGGTGGCCCCCAGCCCGCTACCGGGCGCCATGGTGGTAGCGAGCGCCTACGACGACGCGCTCGGACTGCTCTATCTCGCGTCGACCCAAGAAGACCGCATCTGGGCCATCTCCACCTCGAACGACACCGTCGTCGCGTCCACCCAGCTCGCCTTTGGGCCGGACGCGATCGCCTTCGACCCCAGCACGGGCCGTCTCTTCGCGGACGACACCGTGGGCTCCACCCTGCTCGCGCTCAATGCGTCGACGTTGGCCCGGATCGGAAACGTCTCGTTCCCGGTTCCCTGGTACAGCACGGGGCTCGCCGGCATGGCGGTCGATCCGTCGACCCAGCAGCTGTACGTCACGGAGAGCGCGGCCGGGAGGGTCGCGATCCTGAACAGCTCGAGCCTCCGGTGGGTCACGAACCTGAGCGTGCCCGAGCCGTCGGCGGTCGCCTGGGACCCGTCGCCGGCCCGGATCGCGGTCGTCGCCAACTCCACCGTATTGATCCTGAACCCTGCCTCGCACGCCATCTACTCGACGGTCCGACTCGGGGCCGAGGCCGATAGCGTGACCTACTCGCCGGACACCGGACTGCTCTATCTGGGCCTGGCGAACAACGACTCGGTCGAGGCCCTCAGCGTCAACCCGGCGGTCCCGCTGGGCAACATCTCGGTGCTGGGTCGGCCGGCCGGCAGCGTGTTCGACCCGCAATCCGGGGCGCTGTGGATCGCCGAGCCCTCCGTAGGGGCGCTCGTCGCGGCGCCGCTGACCCCCGCCAGCCCTCCGTGGATCAAGAGCTTCGTCGCGGCGCCCGCCTCCGTGCTGGTGGGCACCTCGTTCAACCTCACGGCCAAGATCGTCGACGGCAAGAGCCCGTACAAGTACTCCTACACGGGCCTTCCGCCGGGCTGCTCGGCGTTCAACCGGACGACCATCCAGTGCACGCCGACGGCGACGGGTAACTACACGATCCGGCTCGAGATCCGCGACTCGGCGGGACGGTACACCAACGCGACCGGGTCGGTCACCATCTCGGTCCTGCCGCCGATCGATGTCTCGGGCTTCCGCGCTTCGCCCTCCCAGCTCGAGCTGGGAGCGTCGACGGAGCTGAACACGACTGCGCGGGTCGCCCGGGGTTGGCTGGCCTACGCCTATGCCGGCCTGCCGACCGGCTGCGCGAGCGCCAACCTCTCGAGCCTCCGGTGCACGCCGACGGCGACCGGCCAGTTCGACGTCACCGTGACGGTCCGGGGGCTGCTCGGGATCGAGGCCAACGCCACCGTGGTCGTGGGCGTGTACACCGATCCGTCCGTACCCAGCTTCACCGCAAGCCCCTCGAACCCCGATACCGGCGAGGCCACGCTGCTCCAGGTCTCCGCCCAGGGTGGACTCGCCCCGTACACCGTGGCGTACGCCGGGCTTCCGGGCGGCTGCGGGAGCGCGAACACGACCAACCTCTCCTGCCGGCCGGACGTCCCCGGAAACTACACGGTCGTCGCCACGCTGACCGACGCGCTCGGCGGTCACGTCAACGCGAGCGTGCTCCTCCACGTGGGGCCGGCCCCGGCGATCTCCTCGTTCCTGGCCCAGCCGAACGCACTCGACCTCGGCGGCTCGACCGAGCTGTTCGCCAATGCTTCGGGCGGGCAGGGCTCCCTCAGCTACCAGTACCGCGGTCTACCGCTGGGCTGCGCCTCGGCCAATGTCTCGCGTCTGGCCTGCACCCCCACCGAGACCGGGAACTTCAGTGTCGAGGTGCTCGTCCACGACGCGGTCGCACCGGCGGTGGGGCGCACCCTGCTCCTGGTGATCGCCTCCCGTCCCAGCGTGCTGGCCGTTCGCGCCAACCCTTCCCCCGCCGAGGTCGGCGCGATGATCAACTTCTCCGTGGAGAGCGAGGGCGGCACCGGGCCGCTCGGCCTGACCTACTCGGGTCTGCCGGCCGCTTGTGGGCGACCCACCCGGGCCACCTTCTCCTGCCAGGTCGAGACGACGGGCCGGTACCCGGTCGTGGTGACGATCACCGACGCGCTGGGGGTATCGGCGGTCGGGCGGCTGAACCTGAGCGTGCTGCCGCTCGGAGCGATCATCCCCCGGATCCTCTCGTTCGGGGCGTCGAACCTCTCCTTGGTCGCCGGCACTCCGTTCTACCTGCACGTGACGACGAGCAACCTCACGCTCCCGTTCGCGTACGCCTACACCGGACTTCCACCCGGTTGCTCCTCCGAGAATCTCTCGGTCCTTCCGTGCACGGCGAGCTCCGGTGGCCAGTTCACGATCACCGTCACGGTAACGAGCCCCTTCGGGGGCCGGGCCCAGAGCGCCGTCAACGCGAGCGTGGCGCCCAACCCCTCGAGCACGCAGCACGGCACGGGTCCCGTGTCCCCCGCGCTCTCGCTCCTGGGCTGGCTCGGCGTGATCGGGGCCGTGCTCACCGCGACCATGATCGCGCTCCTGCTCGCCCGGCGGGGGCCCGATAGCCGTCGCCGCAAGGCGCCCGCCTCGACGACACGCCCGGTCGCGATCGCACGGTCGGCGGAGGTGACACCACCGCCTGCCCCCGCGGCCCCGCCGGAAGCGCCGCCCCCGGCTCCGCCTGAGCCGGAAGAGCCGATGGCCCCGCCCGAGCTGCCCGTGCCCTCGACGCCCGAAGCCCTCGATGAGCTGGAGGCCGAGCTCGACAAGATCGCGAGGGAGCTGGGCGAAGGGTCGGACCCGCCGGTCGATGGGCGGGAACCCTGAACGGCGATCGTTCCCGCAACGACCCGGGGGGCCCCCGATGTGCCGGTTAGGTCCTCTCCCTTCGGGCCCGCGCCTCTAAGTAACCGCTCGGACCCTTCTCGAAGCGGATGAGCGTCCTCGACCCGGTC
>DASYZY010000073.1:0-7465 GCA_035945735.1 Thermoplasmata archaeon | reverse complement strand
GATCGCCGCGGGGAAGCCCGCCTGCTGCAGCTCGCCGACGATGGGACCCGGCTTGAAGCTCGTGGTGCCGCCGGGCACGAGGACGTCGGCCGGCGCGATCTCGCCGCCCCGGGCGGGGGTGGGCGAGCGGGTCCGGTCGAGCTCCTGGGCGAGCGCGAACGGGTTGCCGTCCGCCACGAGCAGCGCGGTCTGGTCCTTCACGTGGTCGAGCAAGGGCTGGAGCGCCGGGCGCTCCTTCGCCGCTGCCTCGAGCGCATGGCGGAGGGCCGAGTTGGGAGAGACGACGATGGGATGGCCGCGGCCGCGGAGCTCGCGCCGCATCTTCTGCAGCGCCGACGCGGGAACGCCGCGCACGCCGACCAGGGCGGCGACGGGCGAGCGGACGATGGAATCGGCGAGGGCCTGCACGCGGGCCGCCTTCTCCGGTCGCACCGACTTCCGACCCGGCATCGCTGACCTTCTCCTAACTACCAGAGCCGAACGGCCGGTCCCATCGAGGTCTTCACGTAGACCGACTCGATGTTCGACCGGCCACGCTCGAGCTTCGACACGATCCGGTTCAGCACCACGTCGACGTTGGCGGCGATGTCGGCGGCCGCCATCGAGCGGTTGCCCACGGCCGCGTGGAAGGTGCGGTTGCTGCGCGAGCGGACCCGGATCGATCGCTTGAGCGCGTTCACCAGGTTCGAGGGGTCGGTACCGGGCGGCACCGGCCGGGGCATCTTGCCCCGGGGCCCGAGGACGACGCCGAGCCGCTTGCCGATCGTCGGCATGAGCGGGGCCTCGGCCAAGAAGAAATCGACCTGGCTCGCGAGCTTCTTGGAGCGCTTCTTGTCCTTGGCGAGCTCGTCGAGCTCGGCGGAGGAGACGGAGACGTCGGCGACGCCCTTCATGCGCTGCAATAGCTCCGGGGTACCGAAGACGGCGACCCGGACGGCGCGGCCCCGGCCGTGCGGGAGCGCGATCTCCTCCTCGATACGGTTCTTGGGCACGGTGAGGTCGAGCTCTTTCAGGTTGACCGAGAGCTCGACGCTCTCGGAGAACTTGCGCTCCGAGGCCTTGCCCAGCGCCTCGGTCACGACCTCGACTGTAGGACGGTCGACCATCTGCTCTTCCTCGAAGCGCGGGCGCGAAAAGGCATCCCTATTTAATTGCTTGGCCGAGCCCGGCCCCCGATTCCACCGACGACCGGATGCGGGAGCTCCGGGAACCCCCGGCGAGCGCCAGCGCGCGCCCAAGCCCTATATACATGATTCCCTTGGCCGCGGCCCGATGCACTATCCGAAGGTCATCTCATCGTACTGCCCCCGGTGCAAGGTCCACACCCCGCACGACGTCGAGCGGGGCAAGAAGCGACCGGCCTCCGAGCTCAAGTGGGGCCAGCGCCGGTTCCGACGGGCCACGAGCGGCTACGGCGGCTTCCCCCGGCCGAAGCCCGAGGGCCGCGCCAAGGCGGTCCGCCGGGTCAACCTCCACTACCGGTGCCAGAAGTGCAAGTACACCGTGCAGCCCCCGAGCTTCCGCGCGAGCCAGCTCGAGCTCGTCGAGCAGCACAAGTAGGGGAGCCATGAAAGCCCCCGCTCCGTTTTGGGTCGTCAAGTGCCCGGATTGCTCCGGTGAGCAGACGGTCTTCAGCCGCCCGGCGACGACCGTCAGCTGCTCGGTCTGCGGCGCGACGCTCGCCACGCCGACCGGCGGCCAGGCGGCCCTCCGCGCCGAGAAGCTTCGGGTCGCCGAGGCGTAGGTCGAGGGATCTTCGTGCCCCTTCGCGGAGAGCTCCCTGAGGAAGGGGAGCTCGTCGTCGCCACCGTCACCTCCATCCGGAACTTCGGGGCGTTCGTCACGCTCGACGAGTACGCCAAGCGCGAGGCGTTCATCCATCTCTCCGAGGTCGCCACGGGCTGGGTCAAGTACATCCGGGACCACATCCGCGAGGGTCAGAAGATCGTCGCCCGGGTGCTGCGGATCGACCCGGCCAAGGCCCAGATCGACCTGTCGCTCAAGCGCATCAACGACCACCAGCGGCGCGAGCGCATCCAGGTCTGGAAGAACGAACAACGCGCCGTCCGCCTGCTCGCCGTGGTGGCCAAGGCCCTCAAGCTGGAGGAGCCGGACACCCACGCGCTTTTCGCCGAGGGGCTCGTCGAAAAGCACGGCTCGCTCTTCCACGCCTTCGAGCTCGCCGCGGCCGACGGCAAGAAGTTCGCCAAGGAGCACGGCAAGGAGCCCTGGGTCGCCGCCTTCGTCCGGACCGCCGGCGAGAGCCTGAGCCCGCCGCACGTCACCATCCGGGGCATCCTCGAGGTCCGCTCGACGGCCGCCGACGGCCTCGAGCACGTCCGGGCCGCGCTGCTCGCCGCCGAGAAGGTCGATCCCGAGAGCGTCCAGGTCCAGTACGTCGGCGCGCCGCGCTACCGGGTGCAGGTCGAGGGGGCCCAGTACAAGCAGGTCGAAGAGGTCCTGAAGAAGGCCACGGAGGCCGCCATCGAGCGCGTGAGGGCCGGCGGCGGCGACGGGAGCTTCACCCGAGCGTGAGCGAGGTCGACCTGCGCGTCTGCCGCCCCTGCCACCAGTACACGCTCGGCGAGCGCTGCGCCACCTGCGGCGGCGCGCTCCAGAGCCCGCACCCGGCCCGCTACTCGCCCCAGGACCGGTACGGCCGCTACCGCCGCGCGCTCTACGCGGCGGCCAAGGCCGGGGGCGCCTGACGAATGTCCGCCGTCATCCACCGCATCAAGGTCGTGAACGAGATCAGCGAACTGGTCCCCATCCTGCGGGCCGTCGACACGCCGGTGAAGCTCAAGCTGCTGCAGCGGCTGAGCGAAGGCTGGCTCACCGAGGAGGACGTCGACCGGGAGTTCTCCAAGGAGGGGACGAAGGCGCTCCAGTTCTTCGAGAAGATGAAGCTCGTCGACACCCGCTGGGTCGCGCGCGAGGGCCGCCGGACCCCCGACAAGAGCTACCACTCCTACTACTCGACGATCAACATCAACACGACCGCCCCGCTGACCGAGATCAGCGAGATCCTGTCGATCGCCTCCATGGCCGACAAGCCGTACGCCAAGCTCGAGAGCCAGATCTACGACGCCGCCGGCGACACCGGCCGGTTCTTCAGCGACATCGCCGAGGAGCTGGGCATGAGCGGCACGCGGCTCAAGGGGCTCGTCAAGCGCTCCGACAAGCTCGAGTATCGCGGGCACCGGATCGAGCGGCTGCATGACGTCCCGGCCGGCTAAGGTAGCCCGCCCGGCGGTCTCCGTACTCCGGATCGGCCACCGCCCGGGGCGCGACCCCCGTCTGACCACGCACCTCGCCTTGGCCGCCCGCGCCTGGGGCGCCGAGCGCATGTACCTCCATCCGCCGGATCCCGAGCTCGCCACCCGGCTGGCCAGCGTCGCTCGCGAGTGGGGCGGTGCGTTCGCGATCGAGGCCGCCCCGAACTGGCGCAGTGTGCTCGCCGAGTACCCGGGCGAGGTCGTCCACCTGACGATGTACGGAGAGCCCGTCGACCGGCGCATCGAGGAACTCGCGCGCCGCCGCCGGCTCCTCGTCGTCGTGGGCGGTGCGAAGGTCCCGGCCGACCTCTACCGCCGGGCCGACTGGAACATCGCCGTCGGCTCCCAGCCGCACAGCGAGGTCAGCGCGCTCGCCGTGCTCCTCGACCGCCTGGGGGGGATCCCCACGACGAAGCTCCGCCGGGGGGCGCGCCGCCGTATCGTCCCGCAGGCTCATGGCAAGCGCGTCCTCGGGGGACGCGGGGCGTAGCGTGGAGCCGCTGGCCAGCATACCCGCCGGGCGCTTCCCGATCGTCGCCCGGGCGCCGGGCAAGTGCATCCTGTTCGGAGAGCACTCGGTCGTCCACGGCGGACCCGAGCTCCTGTTCGCCATCGACCTCTACACCCAGGTCTCCGTCCGCCCGGCCGCCGAGCTCCGGCTCAACGGCGACCGGGACCCCCGCGCGCACCATCCGTACCTCGGCCCGGCGCTCGACCGGTTCGGCCCCGTCCCGCCACTACTGGAGATCCGGAGCACGTCCGCGTTGCCCCGGGCCGCCGGGCTCGGCAGCTCGGCCGCGTTCGTGAGCGCGCTCACGGCCGCGCTCGCCTCGGCCCGGGGGGGCCTATCGCGCGAGGCGCTGGCGGCCGAGAGCTTCGCCATCGAGCGCCAGGCGCAGGGCGTGGGCAGTCCCGGCGACACCTCGGCGAGCGTCGCCGGTGGCTGGCTCAGCCTGAACGCGCCGGCTCCCGAGCCGCTGTGGAGCGTCTCGGACGGCGAGCGCTCGTGGCCGGTCGGCCGTCTCCCCGACCCCGGATGGGGATGGGTCATCGGCTACTCCGGCGTGCCGCGCAGCACCGGGCTCGCGGTCCAGGCGGTGGGCCGGCGGCTCGCCGAGCCGGATGGCCCCGGGCTCCTCGAGCGGTTCCGGGACGTGGCGCTCCGCGGACTCGACGCGCTTCGGGCCGAGGATCCCACCGAGGTGGGTCGTCTGATGACGGAGAACCAGGCGCTGCTGGCGACCGTGGGCGTCTCGCACCCCCGCCTTGACGCCCTCCTCGAGGCGGTCGCTCCCGCCAGCTACGGGGCGAAGCTCACGGGCGCCGGAGCCGGCGGGTCGATCGTGGCCCTGCCGCGGCCGGGGAAGGCGCTCGAGGCCGTGCGTCGACTGACGCGGGTCGGGGCGGCGGCCTACGCCGTGAAGGTCGCTCCGGTCGGCGCGTCGCTCCTCGAGTCGCAGCTCCCCCGGGAGCCGCCCGGCGACTCGCTGGCGAGCCCGTAGGCTCGGCACGGATCATCCGAGCGTCTCCGGCCCTCGCGCTCTTGCCGACGAGAGTCGGCCGCCGAACCTCGGGCCCTCGGCAGTGCCCGGCGCCACGTGAGTGCGTGCGCCGGCGGCTACGGCGTGCGCGTGGGGACGCGCAGGCCGAGGGTGTGGATGCCGCACTCGGACTTGCCGGTTCCGGCCCACCGACCGGCCCGCTCGGGGGCCCCGGGCGCGATCGCCCTCGTGCAGGGGGCGCACCCGACGCTCGGAAAGCCGGCGGCCCACAACGGGTGGCTCGGCAAGCGATGCTCAGCGTGGTACACTTCGATTTCCCGCCGCGTCCATCGGGCAAGCGGGTTGACCTTGAACACGCCGTGGTCCGCCGAGACCGGCTGCCACTCGACGACCGGAGCCTGGGAACGACCCGGAGATTGGTCGCGACGGATCCCGGTGAACCATCCCGAGAACCCCGCAAGCGCTCGCGCGAGCGGCTCGACCTTTCGGAGCCGGCAGCAGAGATCCGGGTCCCGGTCGTGCAGGTAGGCGCCCAGCCGGACATCCTGTTCGGCGACCGTCTCCTCGGGCCGAAGCGAGTGGACGCTCAGGCCCAACTCGCTCGCCACGGCGTCCCGGAACGCCAGCGTCTCCGGAAAGTGGTATCCGGTGTCGAGGAAGAGAACGGGGAAGTCGAGACCGACCTCGCGGACGAGGTGCAGGAGCACGACGCCTTCCCGACCGAAGGCCGAACCGACCGCCCAAGGACCGGGTAGCACCGTGGCACAGCGGCGGATGAGCTCCGGCGTCGGGAGCGACTCCCACTGTCGGGCCAGCTCGGCCGCCCGCCTAACCGGGTCGTCGAAGGGACCACTGCTCGACCGTGGCGAGGCGGCGGCGCTCATACGGCGGATACTTGGAGTATTCCTACTCCCTTTAAGCCCGGTGAGTGCGACGTTTGGTCGCATCGTGCGCTGAATCTGCGCAACACGGGCCGAGCCCACCATCCAAATGACATGAGCTCGGCGCTCCTATCCCGGTGGGATGGCAGGCGAGTGGTCGGGGCTATCGACAGGGGCCGGCGAGCGGGTCTGCGTGATCACCGGCGCCGGGGGAGGTCTCGGCGCGGCGATCGCCCGAGGCGTCGCCCAGCGGGGGACGGCGGTGGTCCTGGTCTCGCGCCGCCCGGACTCCCTGCAGGAGCTCCAGGCCCGGATCCATCAGGAATCCCCGCGGGCCCAGGTCCACACCGTCCAATGCGGGGATATCTCCAGCCTCGGGGAGGTGCGCGCGCTGGGGCGCGATCTCTCCGCCCAGTTCCCATCGATCTCGACGCTCGTCCACAACGCGGGCGCGATCTTCTCACGAGCCGAGCGGACCGTCGACGGCTACGAGCGGACCTTCGCCCTCAACGTGCTCGCGCCGTACCTGCTCACCGCGCTGCTGGCCGAACGGCTGGCCGCGAGCGCGCCGGCCCGCGTCGTGAACGTCTCCTCCGCCGCTCATCTCCGGCAGCGGTTGGACTGGGCCCACCTCGCCGATGGGGTGTCGTACCACGGATTCCGGGCCTACGGACGCTCGAAGCTCGCGCTCCTGCTCCTGACCCGCGCCCTCGCGCGGACAACGGGCGGCCGGAAGGTGACGGTGAACGCGCTCCACCCCGGCCTGGTGCGCACCGGATTCGGATCCAACAACGCCAACGGGACCGGACGACTGATCGGGTGGGGGCTCTCGCTCGTCGGGATCTCTCCCGAGCGGGGCGCTCGAACGGCGGTCTACCTCGCTACATCGCCGGAGGTGGCGAACGTCACCGGCGGCTACTTCGCCCGGGGGCGGCCGCACCGCTCCTCGCGGGCCTCCCAGAACCCGGACGACGCGAGTCGGCTGTTGGCGGCCTGTGAACAAATGACCGGAGTGCCCTGGCCTTGGTCGCCTGCCGAGGCGTGATCACGAGGAAGGTTCTTCGAAGTCGATCTGGTCGCCTGCTGGATCGGGCGACGTCCCTTCCGAACTGGGCGCGCGTCGGCGGCGCGAGCGGAAGGCGACGGAGAGGGCGCCAGCGGCGAGAAGGACCGCCCCCGCGCCACCGGCTATCCAGAGAAGGGAAACGGAGCCGGCCCCGGGGCCTCCGCCTCCCTGCACCGTGACGGAGAGCGTTCGCGACTGTGCGCCGCCCCCGGAGTCGTTGGCCCAGAGCGTGACCACGTACGTTCCCCCCGAGGTGAACGTATGGTTGGCCGCCGCCGCACTCGCGCTCCCTCTGTCTCCGAACTCCCAATGGTAGCTCACGGGCGGCGTCCCATTGCTCGTCCCGCCCACGAACTGGACCGGTTCGCCCACGGAGGGCGAGGCCGGCGAGAAGCGGGCGGTGGCAACCAGCGCCGGGTCGACGGCCACCGCGTAGCTCGAGCTGCCATTGGTCCCGAGGGAGTCGGTCACGGTCAGGCGGACGGAGTAGTTGCCGGGCGCGGCGAAGGCGTGCGAGGGCGAGGCCGCGGGCGAGCGGCTTCCGTCCCCAAAGTCCCAAGCGTACGAGGCATACGTCCCGGTTCCCCCGCTGGCCGTCCCGACGAATCCGACCGGAACTCCGGCATCGACCCGGCTCCAGTTGGCCGCGATCGAGACCGCGAGGACCTTCACCACGTGGATCTCCACGACGGTGCTGGCTCCGCCCCCTCCGGCATCGGTCGCTTGGCCGGTCACGTTGAA
>DASYZY010000072.1:0-3867 GCA_035945735.1 Thermoplasmata archaeon | reverse complement strand
AGACCAGGCCGCCCATGAGCACGACCTCCCCGCGCTGCGGGTCGTAGACGAGCGAGGCGCCGCACAGCGCCGGCGGGCCGCCGGCGCCGGCGGGATGGAGGGTCCAGGTGCTCGCGGGGACGGTGCCGGACAGCGTCCAGGTGTCTCCGAGGCAGCTCGCCGCACTGTCCGGTGTGCCGCTGTACAGGACGAGCTCGTGCCGGCCCGGGTCGTAGGCGGCCGTGGGCCAGGCGCGGGTCGACGGGCCGACGTTGGTGTGCACGGCCCTCCAGCTGCCGCCGGCGTACAGCCACGTGTCGTTGAGGTCGACGCTGCCGCTCGAGACGCGGTTGTCGTAGCCGCCGAAAACGAGCACTCCTCCCAGGTCCGGATCGTAGCTCATCGCGGCGGCCGTCCGAGGCGGCATGCTCGCGTTGGTCGCTTGCGAGCTCCAGCTTCCGCTCGAGTACAGCCACGTCGAGCTGTTGTAGGTGAACGGGGCGGAGTTGGAGTACCCGCCGATCATGACGACGGAGCCCGCGTTCGGGTCGTAGGCGAGCGCGGGGCCGGTCTCGACCGGTGGCCGGCTGGCGCCGCTCTGGTCGGTCCACTGCCCGCCCGAGTAGCTCCAGGTCGAGGAGTAGGTCGTGCTCTGCGTGCTGTCGCCGCCGTAGTAGAGCAGGTAGCCGTCGGCCGCGTCCCAGGTGCCTTCGGTGAACCAGGTAGGCGGCAAGGCGGTGGAGCTCTCGTTCGTCACATTGAGCCAACGAACGGACAAGGTGTGAGGTGCGGGAGCGGCGGCGGGCACGCCCCAACCGCTAGAAGGTGGGCTCGTGCCTGGCACGACGGTGGCGTGCGGGGCGGCCACCGACGGCGCATGGCTCGGCGCACCCGCCCGGGGAACGAGCGAGGAGGCCGGGACCATCAGGAGGATCGCGAGCGTTGCCAGCAAGAGGACCGTTGGAAGTCGGTTCTTCGGCGTCATGGTCTTCACCCGCGGCGCGGGAGGACTCCCATTTCAACCTCTGGAAATTCGCACCCCGCATACTTCTATGCGGTTCGGCCGCCGCCTTCCGGCGGCCCGCGGATCGATCGCGCGGGCGGCAGTTAGCGGTCCGTCGGGACCGCGCCCTCGGGAACAGGACCGGCCTCGGTGGGAGGCGAAGGAACCGGTGGGGAAGCCGGCGGAGCCGGCGAGGGCTCGGCCGGCGGGGCGTCGACCGTGGGGCTTGGAGTCGAGTCCAGCCGATCGGCCTCCTCGACCGGATCGTCGAACTCCTCCTCCGGCATCGGCGGGAGCGAGATCGCTTGCATCGGCCGACGCGAGTAGCTGACGAGATACAGACCCGCGAGCGCGGCCACGACGGCGGCACCGAGCAGCGCCAGGTCCGGAACCCCGGTGCGGACGGCGCCCCAAATGCTGAGGACGAGCCCCCCGCAAAGTCCCGCTAGCGCCAGCGGCAACGGGATCGCCCAGCCACCGGAATCCGCCGGCGCTGGCGCGGGTCGGGCCGGCGGGGGCGTCGCGGCGTCGGACCGCGGCGGCGCCGGGGTCACCGGCATCGCTGCTCCCTCCGGGTGTTCCACGGGGGACCTCACCCTCGGCGCGTTTAAATGGCACCGCCGGTCCCGAGCCGCGATGCCGCTGGAACCGCCGAAGCTCGTCGAGCTCGGCGGGTACCGGTGGGAGATCCCGGCGAGCGAGCGGCCCGGCATGCGCGTGCCGGGGGTGCTCTTCTCGAGCCCGGCGCTGATGCGGGAGCTCGCGCGCGACCCGGCGCTCGAGCAGATCGCGAACGTGGCCACGCTGCCCGGCATCCAGGGCGGGTCGTACGCGATGCCGGACATCCACTTCGGCTACGGTTTCCCGGTCGGCGGCGTCGCCGCCTTCGATCTCTCCGAGGGGATCGTCTCGCCGGGCGGGATCGGCTACGACATCAACTGCGGCGTGCGGCTGCTGCGCAGCGGCCTCACGCGGGAGGAGGTCCAGCCGCGGCTCCGCGCCCTGGTCGACGCCCTCTACCGCGAGGTGCCGAGCGGCGTCGGCTCCAAGGCCGGCCTCACGCTCACCGGCGCCCAGATGGAGGAGGTGCTCGCCGGCGGGGCGCGCTGGGCCGTCGCCAACGGCCACGGCCGGCCCGAGGACCTCGAGTTCCAGGAGGAGGGCGGCCGGCTGAGCCCGGCCGATCCGGCCGGCGTGAGCCCCGATGCCCGCAAGCGGGGGCTGCGCCAGCTCGGCACGATCGGCAGCGGCAACCACTTCCTCGAGGTCCAGGCGGTCGACGAGCTCTTCGACGAGGCCTTCGCCAACGCGCTGGGACTCGAGGTCGGGCGCGTGTTCGTGATGCTCCACACCGGATCGCGCGGGCTCGGGCATCAGGTGGCTACCGAGTACATCGCGCGGATGGACGCCGAGCTGCAGCGGGCGGGAACGCCGCTCGTCGACCGGCAGCTCTCCTGCGCCCCGGTCGGCTCCGACTCCGGCCAGCGGTACCTCCAGGCGATGGCGGCCAGCGCCAACTACGCGTGGGCGAACCGGCAGCTCATCACCGAGGGCACCCGGCGGGCCTTCCGGAACGTCTTCCCGGACGCGGGCGACGCGGCGTCCCTGAGCGTGGTCTACGACATCGCCCACAACATCGCCAAGGTCGAGGAGCACCAGGTCGACGGCGGTCGCCGCCGGGTGCTCGTCCACCGCAAGGGCGCGACGCGCGCCTTCCCCGCCGGCCGGGAGGAGATACCGTCGGCCTACCGGGCGTTCGGCCAACCCGTCCTGATCCCGGGCGACATGGGGACCGCGAGCTACGTGCTCGGCGGGCTACCGGGAGCGATGGAGCGCTCCTTCGGCTCCTCCTGCCACGGCGCCGGCCGGCGGCTCTCGCGGCACGCCGCGGCCCGGGAGTTCCGATACGACGAGGTCACGCGCAAGCTCTCGGCCCGGGGGATCGTGGTCCGCTCGGCCACCCGGGAGGGCGTGACGCAGGAGGCGCCCGGCGCCTACAAGGACGTCGAGGAGGTCGTGCGCGTCGCCGAGGGCGCCGGCCTCACGCGCCGCGTCGCCCGCTTGGTTCCTCTCGGGGTCGTGAAGGGCTAGCCGGCTAGCGCTCGTCGGCCGACGGCTCAGCCGGGCGGCCCTCGCGGCGGAGGCGGGGGGGATCCGCCGACGGCTGCCGGCGGGGGGGCGGCTGCGGGGGGCGTCGGTGGGGGCGGAGCGGGGGGTCGGCGTTCGCGCCGGTTCATGATCACGACGGCGATCACGGCGAGGATCCCGATCACCACGGCGACCACCACGATCCCGATGGCGAGCGCAGCCGTGGCCGGATTGGTCACCATGACCGTCTGGCTGACCGAACCGGTGTAGTTCGCGTCGGTCACTTGGAGCGTGACGGTCCAGGTCCCTTGGGCCGACGGGGCTCGGAGCTTCACCAGCTGGCTCTGGTTGTCGGTGAGCTCGACCGCCGTGGGGGGTCCGCCCGACGCGCTCACGAGTGCGGGCGGGGACAGGGTGAGCGAGACGGAGATCGGCATGATCGCGCACGACGGCGAAGTCAGTGCGGCGCAGCGGGGGGTGGCCTCCAGCGTCACCGGGAAGAGCGTCCCCGAGGTGATCTCGTTCCCCGGCACGCTGAGGAGGAGGCTGACCGGCGCGGTCGCGAAGGCGAGGACCGAGCTGGTCGAGTTCGCCTCGAGGCCCAGGCTGTCGTTGGCCGCGAGGCGCACGAGGTAGACTCCGGGGCTCGTGAACACGTGGCTCACCGAGCTGCCGCTCCCGTTCGAGCCGTCGCCGAAGGCCCAGTGATCGGTGTACGGCCCGTACCCGCCGACCGTGAGCGCCGTGAGTCGGATCGTCGCGGGCGCGAGGGCGGTCGTCGGTGCGAGGGCGATGCC
>DASYZY010000071.1:0-2650 GCA_035945735.1 Thermoplasmata archaeon | reverse complement strand
TAGGAGAGGATGTGGCTGACCACCTCGATGAGCCCCATGAGGCTGTTCAGTCCCTCCCCCGCGAACATGAGGGCGAAGCCGACGAGGACAACGAGGAGCAACGCGACCAGCGTGGAGTTGTGGAAGTTGATCCCGCCGGAGCGGATGACCGTGAGGCCCGCGAACGCGATGCCGACGGCGAGGACGATCCCGCCGATCCGCATGACGGCGAGCTTGGGGTGGTGGGTGTAGTACGCCCGGAGCGCCCCCAGTCCGAACCCTACGCAGACCATCGTGAGGCCGATGTAGCCGGCGATCACGAGCAGCTTGCCTACGTTGTGGATGGGGTCGGCCGGCGCCATGTACCACGGCAGCTGGAAGCCGAAGAGCTCGTTGTAGTAGAACCCGAGCGCGATCGCGGCCACGCACCCGGGCAGCAGCGTCCAGGCGAGCGTCTGCATCGAACTCGGGCTCATGATGAGCTTCGGGAAGCTCTTCACCGCGTTCGGGAGCTTGCCGCCGCCGGGAAAGCCGGCGATCATCCAGACGCTGAACAGCAGGATGACGAGCCCGTAGCCCCAGTCGCCGAGCATGAAACCGAAGAAGATGGGGAAGGCGAGGGCGAAGATCCACGTCGGGTCGAACTCGGTGGCCTTCGGGAGCGCGTAGAACCGGATGAAGAACTCGAAGCGGCGGACCCCCGGCGGGTTCTCGATGAGGGTGGGGGGTTCCTCGGTCGTTGGGATGGGATACAGGAGCACCCGGTCGGCGGCGACGCCGGCGAGGGCGTGCTCGAGGAGCGGAAGGGAGCGTTGGGGCACCCACCCTTCGACCGTGAAGCTCTCGCGACCCCCGCCCATCCGGCCGAAGAGCTCGAACTTCCGGTTCTCGATCGTGAGCCCCTCTTCGATCGCGGCGACCGGGGCGTAGAACCGGCGCGCAACGTCGGCGAGGCTGGCCTTCACCGCGGACAGCCGTTGGTCGAGCGCTTGGAGCCGGGCCGCGAGCTTCGGGAGCTCCTCGTCGATCCGCCCATCGAGGGCAGGGACCGGGGCGAGCTTCACGCCCGCCTGCTGCGCGAGGCGTCCGACCGCGTCGGCGTTCGCCGTGGGAACGGCGACCACGAACCGGACCTGCTTGCCCTCGGGGGCGGAGGTGAAGGCGGCCTCGGCGATCGCCTCGATCTCCCGCTGCAGGAGGGGGAAGCCGTCGGCGGTGCTCTCACCGAAGAACGCGAGCAGGTGCCTCGAGCGCAGCTGCTCGAGCGGGACGGTCCAGTAGCGGTGCCGGGACAGGAGCTCCTGGACATCGACGAGCTGCTTGCGCTCGGTGAGCAGCCGGTCCTCCTCCCGCTTCAGCTCGAGGACCTCGCCATCGATGTGGACGCTCGCCGTCGAGGCGAGCAGTTGGTCGAGCGTGCCGACCTCCCGCGGCGCCGAGGCGACGGGGGGCAGCGAGTTCTTGAGCGTGCGGAAGCGCAGGAGCTGGTCGGCGACCTGCCGTTGGGGCTCGCCTCCGGTCTCGGCGCCGAGCTCGGCCATCGCCTCCTTGCGGACCGCCTCGAACTGGACGAGGCCCAGGTCGTGGAGCGCCGCGAGGATCGCCGGGCGGTCGCTCTTGAGGCCGAGGATCCCGACCTTGGCCATCGCGACGGGCTTGAGGAAGGTCATCGATCCTCCTCGGGCCGCTAGCTCGAGTCCGGACGGAACGGACCGAGGACCGCCGCCACCAGCTTGCCCTTGAGGGCGCCCAGCTCGGCCGAGCTCTTGCCCGCGATCGCGTCGGCCTTGGCCTTCCCTTCGGCGATCAGGGTCTGCGCGAGCGCGTCCGACTCCTTCCGCGTGCGCTCGAGGGCCGACGCGCGGCCCCGCTCCGCATCGGCTCGGGCCTGGGAAACGGCGGCCTCGACCTCGGCCTTGAGCCGCTCGAGCTCGCCCTTGGAGCGCGACTCGAAGCTCGCGAGCTTCGCCTCCCACTCCTTCTCGGCGGCGCGCACCCGTTGGATGGGCTCGACCCCCGCCCGGTTCGCGGCGGGTGCGGCCGGCTCGCTCACGGCTAGAACACCCCCGCCTCGTGCAGGAGGACGAGGAGGACCACGACGACGGCGATCCGGAGGCCCCAGGTCAGCGAGAGGTAGCGCGCGAACCGGAGCTCGGCCTGGTTGCGGGGTATCCGCGGTGGGGCGAAGAGCGGGAGCGGGTTAGGCGGCACCGGCGACCTCCTCGGCCTCCATCTTGCGCTTCACGGTCTTGAGCATGCTGAAACTGTCCCGTTCGAGCTCGTCGAATCGGAACTTGATGAACCGGACGGTGTCCACGAGCCGCGGGATGAGCACGTTCTCGATGGCGCTGGCGCGCCGCTTGGTCTTCTCGATCTCGCGCAGGAGCCGGCGCAGGGCGTTCTCCTTCTCCGCGATGAGGAGCACGACCCGGTAGATCTCCTGGAACTGCTGGAGCGACTCGTCGATCGACGTGGGCAGGTCGAGCAGCGCGCTCGCCGGTACCGGCGCGTAGCTCTCCGCGTCGACGCGGGGGGTCTTCACGCCCATCACGTTCTTGGTCTGGACCCGGACGCTGGCGAGCGCCGGCAGGAGCATGGAGATGCTTTCGAGGCGCGTCGGGCCCTCGCGCATCTCGGCGACGCGGATCGAGGCGTAGCCGCGCGCGATCCG
>DASYZY010000070.1:0-2559 GCA_035945735.1 Thermoplasmata archaeon | reverse complement strand
CGAGGAGGGCGGTCAGGATCGGTGCGGTGGCGTTGATCGTCATCGACACCGTCGCCGTGTCGAGCGGGATCTGGTCGAACAGGGTCCGCATGTCGCCGACCGACGTGATCGCGACGCCGCACCGGCCGACCTCGCCCTTGGCCCGCGGGTGGTCGGAATCGTAGCCGATCTGCGTGGGCAGGTCGAAGGCGACCGAGAGACCGGTCTGACCGCTGGCGAGCAGGTAGCGGTACCGGCGGTTGGTCTCCTTCGCAGTGCCGAAGCCCGAGTACTGGCGGAAGGTCCAGAGCCGGCCCCGGTACATCGTAGGCTGGATCCCGCGCGTGTAGGGGGCCTCGCCCGGGAAGCCGACCCCGTCGAGCGCCTCGGCGAACGGCTCCGCGGGGGCGTCGGACAGGAGCGGGACGGCTCCTCCCTCGGCGCGTTCGCCGATGGCCGCCCGCGCCGCGGCCTCCCAGGCCTCACGCGGACCGGGGGAGGCGCCCTTTCGGCGGACCATCGAAGTTCGACCGGCCGACGCTATATGGCCGTTTACAGGGCGGCCGCGCCGTCCGTGGGGCCGGCGAGGAGCGGGTAGAGCGCGTCAAGGTCGAGCTCCCCCCAGGCCACCGGCACCGGGATCCCGAGCGTCTCGAGGACCTCCGGGTGGAGCTCGCCCATCTCGGCGAGCGCCACGCCGGCGAGCCGCAGCCGGGCCGCTCGACCCGGGATCGTGCCGGGGAGCCGGGCCGGCTCGCGCACGCCGGCCACGCCGTTGCGGCGAAGCAGGTAGTCGAGCGTGGCCGCCGCATCCGACAGCCCGGCACCCTCGCCGGCGACGACGAAGCCCAGGTGGACCTCGGTCCGGGCGCCGCTCTCCGCCTCCGGCTCCGCGCGGAGCACGGCGCCGAGCTCGGAGATCCGTTGCGGGTAGCCGTGGCGGCGGTTGCGCTGGAGCGAGCCCAGGAGCGAGAGCTCGAGGGAGTCCCGGGCGCGGGCGAACTCGCGCGAGACCGGGTTCGACAGCTCGACGGCCGTCGTTCGCCCGATGGCCTGGACGAGCTCCTCCGGGCCAAGGAGGGTGTTGACGACGGGCACGAACTGGAGCCCAAGGAGGAGCCCCGCGGCGCGCTGCCGCCAGCGGATCCGCGGCTGCCGCCGTCCGATCGTCCCGGACGGCGGAGACCGCGCCTCCTCGTCCCGGTATCCCCGGAACAGCAGGAGCTCCTCGACGAGATCGACGGGGGCCATGAGGTCGTTGCGCCAGGGGGAGGCGGCCACCAGGAAGTCCTCCCCGGCCCGGCGGTGGGCGAGTCGCGCCCGGCCCAGCAACTGCTCGACCTCGAGCGGGTCGAGCCGGAGGCCCGAGATGCGCTCGATGAGCGGGGCCGGTCGCTCGAGGTGGCGCGGCGCGAGCAGCGTCTCGCCGGCGCGCACGCCGTCGGCCGCCTTGACCCGGATCGGGCCCGCGCTCCAGCCGCGCAGCAGGAAGGGCATCGCGAGCAGGGCGAGCGACTCCTCGACCCGGGGGCGCGCGGTGCCGGTCGATTCCAGCAGGATGCGCCGGTCGCCGGTCCGGATCTCGCCGACGGCCGAGCTGTTCAGGACCGGCGGCAGGCTGAGCACCGCGCCGCTGCCGTCGCGGAGCGTGAGGCACTCGTTGCCCTCCCGTCCGAGCGCGCCGAACTGCTGCGCCATCGGATGCTCGGCATAGAACCGGTCGACCGCGACCGTTCCGCTCCCGCCGAGCGGCGTGAACTCCAGGCCGGCCATCGGTTCGCGGTCATACCGGAGCGGGAAGCGCAGGGAGCCACCGGGGTACATGCCGAGGCTGGCGAGCCGCCGCGCGCCGCCGAGCGTGGCGTGCAGGAGCTCCTGGAGCCGGACCGCCTCGGCCAGCAGGCCGTCGTCGAGCGCCACGCCGGGGGGCGCGTGCAAGAGGAGCGCGGCGACCTCGGCGCGGAGGGGGGCGACGCGCGCGCTCGCCTCCAGGAACTCGCCCGGAGGCAGGCTGTGGTCGCGCAGCACCGGCATGCCGAGAGCGCGGCCGGTCGCGCCGTCGAGGTAGGCCCGGAGCCCGGTCTCGCACAGCAGGTCCAGCCGGTCCGGCGTGCAGCTGATCGTGAGCGCATCGCCGCTCCAGCGCTCGACCTCCACCTTGGACAGCTCGAGCTGCGTCCGCACCTCCTCCGGCGTGGGCGCGGGCTCGAGCCCTTCGAGGAGGCGCGCGGCCGAGAGCGTGGCCTGGGGCATCCTAGTGGCCTCCCGAGAGCCGGTCGACGTCGTCGGAGAAGAGCATGCGGATGTCGGGGACCCCGAGACGGGCCGCCGCGAGCCGGGTGAGCCCGATCCCCCAGGCGGCGACCGGGACCGAAACCCCGAGGGGCCGGAGCACCTCGGGGCGGAACATCCCGCCCGGGAAGACCTCGATCCAGCCGAGCGTCGGGTGGCGGATGTAGCCGTCGATCGACGGCTCGGTGAACGGATAGTAGCTCGGACGGATCTTCAGCTCGCGGAGCCCGATCCCCTCGGCGATCGCACGGAAGATCCCGACGAGCTCGCGCATCGAGGTGCCCTCCT